>JBKJUD010000349.1:0-4362 GCA_046590735.1 Candidatus Eiseniibacteriota bacterium
CGAGTACGTCTACGCGATCACCGCGGACGCCCGCGGCGCCACGCTCGCCCTTGCCATCGGCGACCCGCACACGCCCGGCGACATCCACGTGCTCGACACCCCCACCGGCGCCCGCCGCCGCCTCACCGACGTCAACCCCTGGCTGTCCGCGGAGATCGAACTGGCTGAGGTCGAGGAGTTCACCGTCGAGGGCGCCGGCGGGCCGATCCACGGCTGGCGCGCGCGCCCCCCGGCGTGCGCCGGGGTCGCGGCCGGCGCGCCATCACCCGCGTTCCTGCACATCCACGGCGGCCCGCACTGCATGTACGGGTGGGGCTTCGTGCACGAGTTCCAGATGCTCGCCGCGCGCGGCTTCGTCGTCGCGTGGTCGAACCCGCGCGGCGGACAAGGTTATGGGCAGGAGTGGGTGGCCGCGATCAAGGGCGCCTGGGGCGGCGTCGACTACGACGACCTGATGACGGTGGCCGACGAGATGGAACGCTGGCCGTTCGTCGACAACGCACGCATGGGCGTCGGCGGCGGATCCTACGGCGGCTACATGACGAACTGGATCGTCGGCCACACGCAGCGCTTCACGGCCGCGATCACCATGCGCTCGATCAGCAATCTGTACAGCGATGCCGGCACGTCCGATTTCGGCTACTTCGACGCGCAGTACTGGGGCGCGCACCCGTGGGACGACCCGCAGCGCTTCCTCGAGCGCTCGCCGATCACCTACGTGCGCCAGGTCGCCACGCCGCTGCTGATCCTGCACAGCGAGAACGACCTCCGCTGCCCGATGGAGCAGGCCGAGCAGTTCTACACGGCGCTCAAGTTCCTGCGGCAGACGGTGGAATTCGTGCGCTATCCCGAGGAGAGCCACGGGATCACGCGCGGCGGCACGCCCTCGCGCCGCTTCGATCACCAGCGGCGGACGCGCGACTGGCTGGAGCGGTTCCTCGGGCCGATGGCGGGGTAGCACGTTCTTGCGCAAACGCGGAGTCGTGCGAAGTCATCGGAGTTGATAAATATCGCGGCGGAGTCACGCGCTTTGTACAATGGACCGAGGGGAAGCCGGCCGGCGTCCCTGAGAGGAGGCTTTCGTGCGCATCCGCTCCAGTGTGATTTCGACGATTCTGATTCTCGGCTCGGCCTCGGTCGCCTCAACGACATGGGCCAACCGCATTCCCGGCATCCCCATCATGATCAAGTGTCCATGCCCCGGTCCCGTCTACGTCGAGTCCCAGCGCTGCTGCACCAAGTCGGGCGTGTCCCTCGTGGCGGGAGCCGTGGGCTCCGGCTCGGCCGCGATCGACGCCACGGTGCTGTTGCAGGGACGGTGCGCGTACGCCTGCAACCCCGGTGATCCCGGCGACGGGCGCATCGACGACGGGGACGCCGGGCCGTTTGCCATGAGCCTGCCGCCGATGACATAGTTCTCGTCCACGCCGATGCAGGTCGACGTGAACGGCGTGATGACGCCCTTCGACGTCGTCGTCACGCTCAGTGGACCGCAACCGCAGGCGGACGATCCGATGATGGGCGCGTTGTCGCTGCCGGCGGGTTCGTCCCTCCCGCTCGGAGCGAGCGCCCAGGTGGCGAGTGCTTCGCCGGACCTGCACGCCACGACGACGTTCGTGAACGCGCTCAACGGCGAGCCGTCCAGCGTCGTGATCGAGGAAGACCTGCACCTGAGCCTCTTCACTTTCACGCCGACCGCACTCCCGGTACGCGGCTTGCCGACGGGACCGCGGAAGGGAGCATCGTGCTGGGTCTGGGCGACGCGGAGCCCGTGAAGCCCTCGACGTGCGGCACGTGCAAGGCACTCTACCGCTAGACGATCGCGATTCGCCGGGACGTTGCGTCGGAGCCGGGCTGCGCGCGGAGACCGAACTGGCCGAGGTCGAGGAGTTCACCGTCGAGGGCGCTGTCGGCCCGATCCGCGGTTGGCGCACCTAGCGCGCGTGTGGCGCCAGTTGCCGCGCGAGCATCATCGCCCAGAACGCGAAGGCATTGATGGTCACATGCAAACCGATGCTTGGCCACAGCGACTGGTAGCGCTCGACCAGGCGGGCGAAGAGGATGCCCAGCACGAACAAGGGCAGGAAGACACCCGGCGCGAAGTGGATCGTGGCGAACAGCAGTGCGCTCACCCAGGTAGCCGTCCGGATGCCCCACATGTCGCGCAGGCCGGCGTAGAGAAAGCCGCGGAAGAACACCTCTTCCGCGATTGGCGCGGCCAGCGCCAGCGCGGCGAATGCCAGGACGGGTGATGCGGAGGGTTGGGACCGGAAGAGCACGGCCACCGGCTGTTCGGCCTTCACGCGGAGCAGGGACAGCAGGCTCGCGTTGACCATGTTCGCCGCCGCGATCACCGGCAGCGCGAGCAGCGCGCGGCCGATCGCTCCCGCCCCCACGCGCCGGAAGGGGAAGACGCGCCACGAGCCCTGTGGCCGGCGCACGGCGAACTCCCACACGGTCGCCATCCAGATCGCGCTCGCCAGAAGCAGGACGACGCTGACATCGATCCGGACAACGCGGCTCGCTGCCGCGAAGGCGCCGCCCGCCGCGAGCTGCACGAGGATGGCCACCAGCAATCCCAGCAGCGCCTGCCGTCCCGTCCATGGGACGGAGCGTGGCGGGGGAAGCGGCACGTAGGTGCGCAGTCCGGCAAGGAACGGGGTGAGGAGTTCGCCGGGCGGTTGATCCGCGTCCGGCATCGCCCCGGCGATGTCGCCGATATCGTGGCGGGCGTCGTTCTCGAAGTATGCCACCTGTCGGAACTCCTGGGGCCGGATCGTCGCCTCGCGTGCAGGATGCGTCATGTTGCAGCATGCGTAGTGACGCCCGCAACCCCGGCTTCTCGCGCACCGTCCGGCAGTATATAGTACCCGCTCACCCAACCCTGAGTGGTCACACGCGACAGGAGACCAGAGTGCCGAATGCCCCCCAGGCTGCCCGCCGCGGCCTCACCCTCGACGACCTCGCCCGCTTCCAGATTCCGTCCGATCCTCGATTGTCGCCCGACGCGCGCCGCGACGTGTTCAGGCTGCATCTCATGTCGCGCGAGAAGGACACCTACTACAGCAACCTGTGGATGGTCCCCGCCGATGGAGCGCAGCCGGCGCGCGCGTTCACCAGCGGCGACGTGAAGGATCACGGCGCGGAGTGGTCGCCTGACGGCACGCGGCTCGCGTTCCTCTCGAATCGTGGCGACGGCGTCAACGTCTACGTCATGCGCACCGACGGCGGCGAGGCGGTACGCTTCACCGACTTCAAGGGCCACGTCGGCCAGGTCGCGTGGTCGCCGGATGGCACGCGGCTCGCGTTCACCTTCCGCGCCGAGGACGCGCCGCTGCCCGAGGATCCCGGCGGCCCCGCGGTCGCGCCCGGCGACGGCAAGCCGCCGCGCTACCGCCACATCACGCGGCTCCACTACAAGGAAGACGGCATCGGCTTCCTGCCGCGCGAATGGCAGCATATCCTGGTCGCCGACACCGACGACACGCGGATGGTGGGCGCGCCGCACCAGCTCACCGCGGCGGACGCCGACGACAAGGACATCGTGTGGGCGCCCGATGGCGACTCGCTCTTCATCCTGTCGAACCGCCGCGAGTTCGCCGATTGGGATGAGGGGCACATCGAGTTGTATCGCGTGCCGGCCGCGGGCGGGGAGGCGACGCGCGCCACGCCGCTCGAAGGCCCCAAGGCGGCGGTGGCGGTCAGCGCCGATGGCGCTTCGCTCGTCTTTCTCGGCCACGACGACCCGGTCGACGGCTGGGGCACCCGCAACATCCACGCGTGGTCCGTGGACCTTGCAACCGGCGCCGCGCGCGACCTCATGCCCGCTGCCGATCTCACCTGCATGCACTACCTGCTCACCGACGTGAAGGGCGCGGGCGCGCAGCGCATCCGCTACAGCGCCGACGGCACGCGGCTCTACGTGCTCGCCTCGCACCGCGGCGCCACCCGCGTGTACGAGCTGCCGGTGACCGGCGGCGAGCCGCGCCCGGTCACCGCCGACAAGCAGGATGTCGGCGACTTTAGCCTCGCCGGCGTGCGGCTGGCGTTCGTGCGCGCAACCACGCAATCGCCCGGCGAGGTGTGCGTGTGCGACATCCCCACCGGCGAGACGCGCATGCTCACGCGTCTCAACCCGTGGCTCGAGGACGAGATCGAGTTGTCGGTGGTCGAGGAGATCGAGATCCCCGGCGAGGGCGGGCCCGTGCACGCCTGGCGCGCGCGGCCGCCGCGGTGCGCCGACGTCCCGGAGGACGCCACGCTGCCGGCCATCCTGCACATCCACGGCGGCCCGCATACGATGTACGGCTTCGCGCTGGTGCACGAGTTCCAGATGCTCGCCGCGCGCGGCTTCGTGGTGGT
>JBKJUD010000386.1:0-4745 GCA_046590735.1 Candidatus Eiseniibacteriota bacterium
CTGCACACCAACTCGGCGCCCGAGGCGATCAACCGCATCGTCGACGTCTTTCCGCCGTTCCAGCAGAGCCAGATCCTCGCGCAGCTCGCCTTCACGCTCGAGGGCGTGGTCACCCAGCAGCTGCTGCGCCGCAACGGCACGTCCGGGCGGGCGCTGATCGCCGAGGTGCTGATGTGCACGCCGGCGGTGCGGGCGGTGATCCGCGAGCACAAGACCCACCAGATCTACTCGCTGATGCAGGCCGGGCAGCGCTACGGCATGCAGACGATGAACATGGCGCTGTTCGCCGCCTACTCGCAGGGCCACATCACCCTGACCGACATGCTCGGCCACAGCTCCGACGTGAAGGAACTCGAGTTCATGCTGGAGAAGGGCGGGCCGGAGAAGTCCGCGTCCCCCCGCGACACGCCGCACCTGCGGCGGGCGTCGTAGCATGTGGCGCGAAGGGGAGAACCGATGACGACGTACGTATGGGCCGGCCGCACCCTGGCCGGCGACCGGCGCGCCGGGGAACTCGACGCGGAGAACCAGACCGACGCGCTGAAGGAACTGCGGCGATTGCGCATCATCGTCGCCTCGGTGCGCCCGAAGCCGAAGGCTCTCACGTTCACGATGCCGGGCGCCGGCGCGGTGAAGATCCACGACATGGTGGTGTTCACCCGCCAGTTCGCCACGATGATCAACGCCGGCCTCCCGTTGGTCTCGTGCCTCGACATCCTCGGGCGGCAGTCCGACAACAAGGCCTTCGGCGTCATCATCCTCGACACCATGCACGACGTGGAGAGCGGGGCGACGCTGTCCGAGGCAATGCGCAAGCACCCCAAGGCCTTCAGTGACCTGTATGTCAACATGATCGCCGCCGGCGAGGCGGGCGGCCTGCTCGACACCATCCTCGCGCGCCTGGCGGTCTACCTCGAGAAGACCGAGGAACTGCGACGCCGCGTGCAGGGCGCGCTGATGTACCCCGGCGTGGTGATGGTGGCCGCCGTCGGCTGCACCACCGGGATGCTGATCTTCGTCATCCCCACCTTCGCCAACATCTTCTCCGACTTCGGCGGCGAGCTGCCGATGCCCACCCAGATCGTCCTGATGATGTCCAACGCCCTGCGTCACTACTGGTGGGCGTTTGTCGGCGTCGGGGTGGTGGGGAGCATCGGCTTCCAGCGATTCGTGGCCACCCGGCAGGGGCGCCGCTGGTTCGACCGCACCATCCTCAAGATCCCCGTGCTGGGGGTCGTCGTGCAAAAAGCCTCTATCGCACGCTTCACGCGCACGCTGGGCACACTGTTGTCCAGCGGCGTGCCGATCCTCAATGGACTGGAGATCACCGCGCGCACCGCCGGCAACACGGTGCTCGAGGAAGCGCTCGACTCCGCGCGTATCTCGATCCGTGGCGGGGAGACCATCGCGGCGCCGTTGCGCGAGACCAAGGTGCTGCCGCCGATGGTGGTGCAGATGATCAGCGTGGGCGAGGAAACCGGGCAGCTCGATGAGATGCTGGCCAAGATCGCCGACTTCTACGAAGACGAGGTCAATGCCGCGGTGGCGGCGCTGGCCTCGATCATCGAGCCAATCATGATCGTGGTCATGGGAGTCCTGGTGGGAGGCATGCTGGTGGCGATGTACTTGCCGATGTTCAAGCTGGTGACGGTCATCATGGGAAAGGACAGCTGATGCCCTCGGAGAATGCCGTGGCACCCGGCAGTGCCCCGCGCGGGGGAGGGCAGGAACTGCACGCCTTCCGCATCCTGCTCGCCCTGTTCGTCGTCGCGCTCGCCTGGATGGCGGGCGGCGTGACCGGGATCCAGGCGTCGGCGCCGGGGTGGGCCGCCTTGGCGGCGGCCGCGGCGCTCGCCGTGAGCCTGGGGTTCACGGCGCAGCGCGCGCCCACCACCGTGCGCGTCGCCGGGCTCGCGCTCGCCGACCTCGCGTTGGTGGCCGTCGCAGCCCACATGACCGGTGGCGTGTGGTCGCCGTGCACGCTGTTGCTCGCCCTGCCGGTGCTGGAGGCAAGCCTCTCGGAGCGCCCGCGCGCGGGGGTGATCGTCGGGGCGGTCGCAGGCGTCACCGTCTGCCTGTTCACCGCGCTGCAAGCGCGCGGCGGCGCGATCGGCGCCGCCGAGAGCACGCCGAGCCGGGTCGTGCTGGTCGTGCTGCTGGTGCTCGAGGGCGGGGTGCTGATGCTGGGGAGCCTCTGGGCGAGCCGGTTCCAGGAGTCCCGCCGCGCGCGCGAGCGCGAACTCGCCCAGGCACACCTGCAACTGCGCGGCGCCTGGCAACGGGCTGACGCGATCATCGAGAGCGTCTCCAGCGGCCTGGTCATGGTCTCCGGCGACGGGCTGGTCCGGCACATCAACCACGCGGCGGCGGAGATCCTCGGCGTCGACGCGGCGCAACTGCGCGGCCGGCACTACCGCATCATGCTCAGTTGCGGGCTGGCCGCTTTTGGTGACTGCCTCGAACGCGCGCTCGACGAGGGCGTCGGGAGCGCACGGCAGGAAGTCGATATCCGCCGCCGGGGCGACCGCGTGCCCGTGGGGCTGAGCACGTCGGTGATTCATCCCGAGGGTGCGCTGGCCCCCGGCGTGGTGGTGATCTTCCAGGATCTCACCGGGGCGCGGCAGAAACTGGAGGACCAGCGACGGCGCGAGACCCTCGCGGTCATCGGCGAGATGACCGCCGGGGTGACCCACGAGATCCGCAATACGCTGGTCCCGCTGCGCGGCAGCGTCGAGGTGCTGCGCCGCGAGATTCCCGACGGCAGTCCCAACGCCGTGCTCATGGACCTGGTGGTCCGCGAGTGCGAGCGGCTCCACGCCTTCATCCGCGACCTGCTGGCCTTCGGCCGCGAGCGCACCATCCGCCGGGTGGACCTCGACGTGCGCGACGTGATGGGCGACCTGGCGCAGGTGATCGTCCGCCACAGCGCGTTCCGCGCCACGCACCGCCTGGTGCACGCCGCGCCGCCACGCTCGCTGGGCGCGGTGGGAGACTCGGACACGCTGCAGCAGATCTTGCTCAACCTCGCCGTCAATGCGCTCGAGGCGATGCCCGGGGGCGGCACGCTGACCCTGGGCTACGAGGAGGCGGACGACGAGCACGTGGCGTTGTGGCTGCGCGACAGCGGCGCGGGCATCGACGTGGACACGCGTGCGCACATCTTCGAGCCGTTCTTCACGACCAAGAACGCCGGAACCGGATTGGGATTGCCGATCGTCGCCCGCCTGTGCGAGCGCGTCGGGGCGACCCTGCACGTGGACAGCAAGCCCGGCGACGGGACGACGGTTCGCGTCGTCCTGCCGGCGGTGACGGGTAACGCACTGGAAAGGGTGGCGTAACACATGGCAACCGACACGCAGGCGCAGGAGACCGCCGGACGTATCCTGGTGGTGGACGACGACGCCAGCATGCTGCAGTTCTTCTCCATCCTCCTGACCAAGGACGGCTACGAGGTGCTCACCGCCAATTCCGGCCGGCGCGCCCTCGAGGTCGTGCGCGAGCAGGCGATCGACGCGGTGATCACCGACATCAAGATGCCGGGCATGGACGGCATCGCGGTGCTCGAGGAGATCAAGCGCATCGACGCGACCATCCCGGTCGTCATCATGACCGCCTACGCGTCGCAGCAGACGGCCATCGACGCGCTCAACAAGGGCGCCTATCAATACGTCGAGAAGGGCGCGCGCAACGACGAAGTGCGCCTGGTGGTGCGCAACGCGCTGGTGATGAAGAAGGTCACGCGCGAGAACCACTACCTGAAGCGCCAGCTCAAGAAGACGCACAACGCCAAGGAGATCATCGGATCGAGCGATGCCATGGAGCGCGTGCACCGCTTGGTGGGCAAGGTCGCGGAAACCGACAGCACGATCCTGATCACCGGCGAGAACGGCACCGGCAAGGAACTCATCGCCCGCGAGATCCACTACCAGAGCCGGCGCGCCTCCGGCCCGCTGGTCTCGATCAATTGCGGCGCGCTTCCGAAGGACCTGCTCGAGTCGAGCCTGTTCGGGCACAAGCGCGGCGCCTTCACCGGCGCCGACCGCGACAACCTCGGGTTGATGCTCGAGGCCGAGGGCGGCTCGTTCTTCCTCGACGAGGTGGGGGAGATGCTGCCGGCCACCCAGGTCAAGCTGCTGCGCGCGATCAACGAGCGCGTGATCATCCCGGTGGGCGGGCAGAAGGAAGTGAAGATCAACATCCGGCTGATCGCCGCCACCAACCGCAATCTCGAGAAGGAAGTGGCGAACGGCAACTTCCGCGAGGACCTCTACTACCGGCTCAACGTCATCCCGCTGCGCATGCCGGCGCTGCGCGAGCGGCGCGAGGACATCCCGCTGCTGGTGGATCACTTCCTGCGCAAGTTCGCCGGCGACAACGCGCAGAAGGCGATCGCGCGCGAGGCGATGGACCTGCTCATCCGCCACGAGTGGAAGGGCAACGTACGCGAGCTGGAGAACATGATGCAGCGCGCGGTCATCCTCGACGAGGATGGCACCATCGATGCCGAGGACCTGCCGGAGGGCATGCTCGGCGGCGGCGCGGTGCCCACCGAGGCGGTGTTCGCGGAGTCTCCGACGCTGACGCTCGAGGATCTCGAACGCCACTACATCCTGCGCGTGCTGCGCGCCACCAACTGGCAGAAGAAGCGCGCGAGCGAGATCCTCGGGATCAACGCCTCGACGCTGTACCGCAAGCTGGTCGCCTACGGCATGCTCCACGGGCCGGATGGCCAGCAGATCAGCGAG
>JBKJUD010000131.1:0-6085 GCA_046590735.1 Candidatus Eiseniibacteriota bacterium
CCTGCGTGCCCGTGGGGTCGAGTGACTCAGTCTAGCGCGCGCCTCCGACAATGTGCGCGGCGCGCGCAAGCCGCGCTGCCCACCCGCGCTGCCGCCCTCGCCCTGCTGCGCGCGCAACGTCCGGACCTGCGCCTGCCCGCCGCTAAAGAGACGGCGGGGAGACCTTGCGATCGCCCCGCCGTGATACAGATGAATGCCCCGTGCCTACATCGACGTCGGACGCGCCCCCAGCATCGACCACGCGTGGCCGCGGCCGTTGCCGGGCGACGCGGCAGGACGCTGCTCCACCGCCGCCGCACGCAGCAGAAGGCTCGCCTCCACCTGGTGCCGCACGCGCGCCTCGGACGCCGCCTTGCGCTCCCGGCACGCCGTCCCAAAGGCGCCGAAGAGCCGCCGCGAGGTGTCGCTGTCGGGCTGGCGCTCCGGGTGCCACTGCACCGCGAGCATGAAGTGCCGCGCCGGGTTCTCCCACTCGATGACCTCGGCGACGCCGTCGGGCGAGGTGGCCGCGATGCGCAGCCCGGCGCCGAGGTCCTTGATCGCCTGGTGGTGATACGAATTCACCTCGATGCGCGGCTGGCCGATGACGCGGCGGAAGTGCGTCCCGTCGAGGATGTCCACCGGATGCTGGCTACCGGTCCCGTCGACATCGTGGTCGATGGCCGAGCCGGGGAAGGCGTCGGGAATGTGCTGATGCAGGGTGCCGCCGCACACCACGTTGATGGTCTGCAGGCCGAGGCAGATGCCGAGCACGGGGATGTCCTGCTGCACGGCGCGGCGGAACAGCTGGCGCTCGTACATGGCCCGCTCGATGTCGCCGGGCTCGAGCGGCGCCTCGCCGTAGAGCGACGCGTCGATGTCCGGCCCGCCCGAGAGGATGACCCCGTCGAGGTGCTGGAGGCTCTCCTCGATGACCCGGGCGGTCTCGCCCGAGGTGTGGATGGGCAGCACCACCGGCGTCATGCCGTACTGCACGAGGATATCCGTGTAGCTCTGGTAGAGGTAGTAGCCAGGGCGATGGATGCGTCCCTCGTGATCGAGGTACGGGGTGATGCCGACCAATGGTCTCGTCATCGGACTGCTCCCGGTGCGTGTGCTGCGAACGGGCCGCACCTCACGATGCGTCCCCTGATGCGAAAAGGGGCGACCCAAGCGCCCGCCCGGCCAGCTCGCACGCTGCCTGGGCGGCCGCACGATACTCGCTGTCGCTGAGGCCCGCCCCGCGGGCCACCAGCCGACGACGGGCGGCCGTGAACAGATCGGCTGCCGTATGGCTGTCACTATCGATCACCACGCGGGCCCCGAAGTGCCGGGCCAATTGCCACACGTGGCCGTTGGTCAGCGAATGGACCGGGCGGCCCGACAGCTCGAGCAGGACGCCCAGCTCTGCCGCCCGCTCCACCTCGGCCGCGCCGATCAGGCCGGGGTGCGCGAGGATGTCCACCCGCGCCTCTATGGCTCCGCGGTTGACCCCGGGCGCCGGCAGGTCCATGCCGGTCTCGCCATGCACGATGACGATCTGCGCTCCGGCCTCGCGGGCGCGCGCGGCGACGTCGGCGATCAGCTCGGGCGCCACGCGGGTGATCTCGCAGCCGGCGAGCACCTGCACGCCATCGGTGCGCGGGGGCAGCGCGGCGATCTGCGCGCACAACCGCCGCACCTGCTGGCCCACGTTGTGCAGGCCGACGTGGTCGCTCACCCCCAGCACGCGGTAACCGTTCGCCGCAGCGAGGTCGACCCATTCGGCCAGTTCGTGGCGGCCGTCGCTGAGCCGGGTGTGACTGTGGAAGTCGACGAGCGGAAGATCGAGCACGGATTCATCGTCCGCGTCCCGCAGGTCGAACGGCATCGCGACTACGAACTCCGCCGGCGCGGGCCGCGCGTCTGGGCGGCGCCCAGCGCCACCTGCGCGGCGCGCAGCGTCAGGTGCCCATCGTACAACGCCCGTCCGACAATGACGACGGCCAGGCCCTCGGACTCCAGACCGCGCAACCGGGTGAGATCCTCGGCGGAGGCGATGCCGCCGGCCAGCATCAGCCGCACGTGGCCGGGCGACTTGAGCCTCTCGATCGCCTCGACATTGGGCCCCTCGAGCGTGCCATCGCGCGAGCCGTCGGCCACGCCGATCCACAGCACGCCCAGCGCCGCGGCCTCGATCGCCAGCGCCTGCAGCAGCGCCCAGCGCATCGGGTTGTCGCGGGCATCGCGGGCGTCGAGCGCCAGCACGATGCCGTCGGCGTGGTCGCGCGCGACATCGGCGACCTCGCTGAGCGCCTCGCGCGGCGTCGGCGCGTCGCTGATCGGCGCCATCACCACGCGCTGCGCGCCGATCGCGAAGGCGGCGCGGGCGTCTGCCGCGCGCTGCATGCGGCCTCCGATCTGCACCGGAATGCGCACCGCGCGCAGCACGTTTTGCAGCGTCGGCCAGTCGAAGGCGCCGCCCAGCAGCGCGGCCTCCATGTCCACCACGTGCAACCAGCCGGCGCCCTCGGCCTCCCAGCGGCTGGCCACCGCGGCCGGGTCGCTGCCGTAGACGCGCTCGGTGGCGAGCGATTCGCGCACGAAGCCCACGCAGCGGCCGGCGCGGATATCGATCGACGGGATCATCTCGATCGCAGCGCCGCCCTTGAGCGGGCGGAACGAACGGGACGAGCCGGCGGGTGTCATGCGGGTGTTCCTCCATTGAGAGACGGGGGCTGAAGCTCGGCGCAGATCGCCCGCACCGCCGCGACCAGCGCGTCGTTCTCCTCGGGCTTGCCGATGGTGATGCGCAGGCAATCGCCCAACAGCGGATTGCGCGAGACGTCCCGCACCAGGATCCCGCGCTTCATCAACTCGCGATTGACCTGCGGGCCGTCGGGAAAGCGCACCAGCAGGAAGTTCGCGTCACTGGGGAAAGCGGTCACGCCGGCCACAGCAGTGAGCGCCTCGAACACCTTGGCGCGCTCGGCCTTCACCTCGCGGATCCGCGAGCGGACGATGTCCGGCCGCTGCATCACGGCCAGCGCCGCTTCCTGCGCGAACGCGTTGACGCTGTAGGGCAAGCGCACCTTCGAGAGTTCGTACATCAGGTCCGGGTTCCCCACCATGTAGCCGACGCGCAGCCCGGCCATCGCCATCGCCTTCGACAGCGTGCGCAGGATGACCACGCGCGGCTCGTCCTTCACCAGCGCGGCCAGGTTGACCCCGGCGAATTCGTAATAGGCTTCGTCGATCACCACGAGGCAGCTCGTCGCGGCGATCAGCTCGCGGATCTGCTCCTCCGGGACGATGCCCCCGGTGGGATTGTTCGGCGTGCAGATGAAGACCATGCGCGTGCGCGGCGACGCCGCCTTCTCGATCAGCTCCGGCAAGTTCAGCGTGAAGTCGTGCGCGTTCAGCAGCACCGGGACGATGTGACCGTCCATGACATGCGTCGCACCGGCGTACAGCGGGAAGGTGGGCACGCTGAACACCACGTCGTCCTTCGGACGCACCACCGCGGTCATCAGCGACAAGCACAGCTCGTTGGAGCCACTGCCCACCAGGATGCTCGACTCCGGCACGCCATTGAGGGCCGCGATCTGTTGCGCCAGCCCAAAGGAATAGAAGGGCGGATAGCGCGACCAGTCGGCCGCCTGCATCCGATCGAGCACGTCCCGCTTGAGATCGTCAGGGAGATCGTACGGACTCTCATTCTGATTGAGCTTGATCGGGAAGGTCTCGGTCGTGAGGCTGTAGGGCTCGAGCACGCGCACGCCGCGCTTCACAAAGCTGACGATGTCGCGGGGCTCCGCGGGGGTCGTCGACTCCTGCATGCGTCCTCCGAAGGCCGGCGCCGCGCTCCAGGATCACGGGCGCGGGCAGCCCTCATCTGGAGGTATCGGACGCAGTCGGCGGGGACCGGACTTCCCCCGGCACGCCGTTCCTCCCTCCGGGGAAAGACACACCAGACGGCAGGCCGGGCGATGGGGACGGCGACGTGCACGAGACGCGGACCAATACGGCGTTCGGCCATCATACCCTGCCCCCGGGCCAGCGACAAGCGCGGCGCCGCCTCCGCGGTGGAACCGGGGTTGGACAACTGCCGAGACGCCAGCGTGTTGCCGAGCTGCCCGCCGGGCGCATCACGACATCGTGGGGTGTTCTGCGCTTGACGATGGTGACGGCTACGAATCACGATGAAATGTGTACTGCGTCCCCTCTCCGAGAATCCACGCGGCGAGCCCCTTGGGGGATTTGCACATGGCCCAATTGGCTAGCGCTTGCCGCCCCGACCTGACGGCGATGCTTCTGTCCGTCGCGGTGGCTCTCGGCATCGTGCCGCTGTCACCCGAGTCCGGCCAGGCGGCGTCCGGCGCATCATCCGTATTCGCGGCGGTGGAGTACGCGGAACGGTCGTCCCGGGCAAGCGCCCCGCTCGACTCGCCCGCGCGCGCCGACGTCGCGCCCCGGGTGGCGAACGGCGCCGATCCGTCCGCGCGCGGCGCGGCGTGGCATGCGCGGCCCTTCGCACCCACGGCGACGGAACCCGCCCTGTGGGATTCGGTGACGCTGACGGTCACGCCCGCTCCACGCGCGAATGCCGGGTACGTGCTCGACACACAGCGGAACCGGTTGATCATCTATTCTGGGGAAAAGGAGATCGTCCAGGGGGGGGCGCACACTTGGGCGCTGGCCCTGGACGCATTCACTTGGTCGGCACTGGCAACGAGCGGTCCGACGCCTGGGTGGCGCGCCGGGCAAAGCCTCATCTACGACGCCCCTCACGACCGCGTGATCCTGTTCGGCGGGATCGCCCCCCAGCAGTTTCTGGGTGACGTGTGGAGTCTCCCGCTGGCGGAGGGCGGGCAGTGGTCGCAGCTTGCCCCCCTGGGGGCGGGGCCGAGCCCGCGCCAGGACCACGCCGCCGTGTACGATCCGGTCGGCCACCGCATGCTCGTTTTTGGCGGATATGATGGAGAATTCTACAGCGACCTGTGGAGCCTGAGCCTCGACGGGGCGCCAGTCTGGACTCAGTTGCTCCCCGAGGGCGTACCCCCCGCTCCCCGCTCCCGGGCGACCGCGAGCTACGACGAGGCGCGCGCCCGCGTTCTCATTTTCGGCGGTTCCGTTCCGCCGGCCTACTCCAGCGAAACGTGGAGTCTGGAGTTGGAGCCCTCGCTGCAGTGGGAACTTCTCTCGGGGGAGCAGGAGGGGGGCCCCGCGGGCCGGTCCGGGCACGCAGCGGTCTACGACCCAACTGGGGACCGGCTCGTGGTGTTCGGCGGCATCATCCTCTACCAGGGCGTCACGAACGAGACCTGGAGCCTTGACCTGGGGACCCTCTCGTGGTCGCAGCTCCAACCAAGCGGGACGTACCCGCTCGCGCGCAACTGCCCGGCGGCGGCACTGGACCGGACCGCCAACCGGCTTGTGGTGTTCGCTGGGGATAGCAACGCCGACTACCGGAATGACACCTGGGCGCTTTCCCTCGCCGGCACCGGCGTGTGGACCGAGGTACTACCTTACGATTGGGGGGTGATGCCGGGCCGCCAGGACGTGGCGGCGGTGTTTGATCCCGTCGGGGACCGGCTGGTGCTCTACGGCGGCAACTTCTGTCCCTACAACTGCTATTCAAGCGAGATCTGGACGCTCTCGCTCGGCGCGTCCCCGGCCTTCTGGACGCGGGTGTACCCGGCCTCGCTGGAACCCGCGCGGCGCGTGATGGCGAGCGGGGCCTATGATTCCCAGCGCGAGCGCCTGCTGATGTTCGGCGGGCAGAGCACGCGCAAATGCGGCGTCGATATGTGTGATTACGACAACAACGACACCTGGGCGTTGACCCTGACCGGCGCGCCGGCGTGGACCCAGCTGCGGCCGACGGGCGCCTCCCCCGATCCACGGGAGGGGCAGAGTGCCATCTACGATCCGGTGCGCGACCGGCTGATCGTGTTCGGGGGCTGGGTGCCGGGCGTGTCGGTGGTGAATGATGTCTGGGCGCTGTCGTTGGCGGATCCGCAGCAGTGGGTCCAACTCGCGCCAGCCGGCATCGCCGCCCCCGCACGCTGGGGCCATACCGCCGTGTACGACGCACAGGGCGACCGGATGCTCGTCTTTGGCGGGT
>JBKJUD010000073.1:0-10737 GCA_046590735.1 Candidatus Eiseniibacteriota bacterium
AGCTGAGGAACTCGGTGGTAGTCGCGTACAGCAGCGGGCGGCCGACCCCCTCGGCGCGCCCGGCGATCGAGACCAGGCCGCGCTCCATCAGCGTCGCCACCACGCCGGAGGAATCGACGCCGCGGATCTCGTCGATCTCCACCTTCGTCACCGGCTGCTTGTAGGCGATGATGCCCAGCGCCTCGAGCGCCGAACGCGACAGCCGCACCTTGCGCCGGCCGCGCAGGAACATGTCGACCCACGGCGCGAACGGCTCGCGGGTGAGGATCTGGTAGCCGCCGGCGATCTCGGCCACGGTCACGCCGCGGCCGTCGGCATCGTACGCCTCCTTCAGCCGGGCCAGCGCGTCGCGCACGTCTTCCGCGGACATCGGGGCGAACAGCTCGGCGAGGGTCTGGGGCGTCACCGGTTGATCGGCGGCGAACAGCACCGCCTCGAGGGTGGGCAGCAGGACATCGGAGTCGGGGCGCATGGCTTAGTCGGTCTCCTCGCCGCCTGCCGGGAGGGCAGCGGCCGTGGGGGTCAGCGAATCGTCGAGGGCGTCCGCGGCCTCGTCCTGGTCGGCGGCGCTGGCGCGCTCGAGCGCGGCGAGTTCCTCGGCGGCGGCGGCGGAATCGAACGCGTAGGCCGACGGTTGCGGCTCGGGCTCGGCGGCCGCCTCGAACACTTCCTCGAGCCCGGTGTCGCATTCCACCGCGGCGCGCGCCGGGTCGAACACCCAGATGTCGCCGAACAGGTCGTCCTGCACGATCCGCACCTCACCCATGCGCGCGAGTTCGAGCATGCCGATGATGACCGTCACCATCTCGACGCGGTCCTCGCAGTCTTCGAGCAGGGCGCGGAACAGCACCTTCCCGGTGGGGTGCACGCGCGCGAGCAGGCGCTGCATCGTCTCCTCGACGGACACGCGTTCGCGCTCGACGCGGTGGAAGAACTCCTCGCGCCGCCGCGACAGCACCTCGGCGACGACATCGAGCAGCTTGAACAGGCTCACCGGCACCAACTCGACCTGCGCCTCGCCCTCGGGCGTCGGCAGCAGGCCGCGGGCGACCAGCGCGCGACGGCGTCCCTCGCGGTCGCGCAGCTCGGCGGCGGCGTCCTTGAACTGGCGGTACTCGAGCAGGCGCTGCACCAGCTGGTCGCGCGGGTCTTCCTCTTCCTCCTCCTGCTGCGAGGGCAGCAGCAGCCGCGCCTTGATGCGCACGAGCGTGGAGGCCATCACCAGGTACTCGCCGGCGATCTCGAGGTCGAGGTCCTGCATGATGTTCAGATACGCGAGGTACTGCTCGGTGATGCGCGCGATCGGGATGTCGTAGATGTCCACTTCGTCGCGCTTGATCAGGTGCAGCAGCAGGTCGAGCGGACCTTCGAAGCGATCGAGGTGCAGCACCAGCGTCTGGTGCGGCTCGGCCTCGGGCGCGCCGGGCGCGGCGGCATCGAACGCGCCGCCGTCGTCGTCCGCCGGGTGTGGCGTCACGGAGGCGGCGAAGATCTCGTCGGGCGACAGGGCGCCGTCCCGGGTCAGCGAATCGCTCACGATGTCACTCCCTGGCGGGGTGTCCGCAACGAGGGCGCGGGCGGCATCTTCATCGCCTCCCACACCTCGCCCATTGTCTGCGTGGCGACCGCTTGCGCGCGCGCCACGCCGTCATCGATCACGTCCTGCACGTCGTCGGGCCGCGCGAGCCACTCGGCGCGCCGCGCGCGGATCGGTTCGAACGTGTCGATCATGCACCCGGCGAGGCGCGTCTTGCAATCGACGCAGCCCAGCGCCCCGCTGCGGCAGCCGGCGGCCACCTCGTCGGTCGCGGACGGGTTGAAGGTCGTGTGATAGGTGTAGATCACGCACACCTCAGGCCGGCCGGGGTCGCCCTTGCGCACCTTGAGCGGGTCGGTGACGGCCTTGCGCAGCTTCAGCTTCAGCTCGTCGGGCTCCTCTGTCAGCAGCAGCGTATTGCCCGCCGACTTCGACATCTTCATCATGCCGTCGAGACCGGGCAGGCGCGGGGTGGCGGTGAGCAGCGGCGCGGGCTCGGGGAATACCGTGGTGTAGACATGGTTGAAGCGCCGCGCGATCTCGCGGCTCAGTTCGACGTGCGGCACCTGGTCCTCGCCCACCGGCACGGTGTCGCCCTTGTAGAGCAGGATATCCGCGGCCTGCAGCACCGGGTAGCCGAGATGCCCGTAGGAGACCTGGTCGCCCAGGCCCAGCTCGCGGATCTGTTCCTTGACCGAGGGATTCCGTTCGAGGCGCGGCACGGTCACCAGCATCGAGAACAGCAGGTGCAACTCGGCGTGCTGCGGCACGCGCGACTGCGGGAAGATCGGGCTCTGCGCGGGGTCGAGCCCGGCCGCGAGCCAGTCGATCACCATGTCGTGGGTCGCCGGGACGATGCCCGAGGTGTCCTCGCAGCCGGTGGTGAGCGCGTGCAGGTCGGCGATCATGTAGAACATGTCGTAGCGGCCGCTGCGCTGCAGGGCCACCCAGTTCTCCAGCGCGCCCACCCAGTTGCCGAGGTGCATGCGGCCGGTGGGACGCATGCCGGAGAGGATGCGGCGCCGCGTGGCAGCCGGCGCGGGGGGGGACGACGAAGCGGTGGAATCCATGCAGTCTCCTGACGCACGACACGGCTGGGACGCCCGGTCCCATCACGGGCGGGGCGTCCAACGAGGGGACGACGCTAGAGCGGGATGCCGGCCACGCGCTCGAGCAGGCCGAGCAGCGCGCGGTACGGCCCCATGAGCAGCGGGGTGAGCTTGCCGGTCGCCACCAGCAGGAGCAGGACCAGCAGGCCGTAACGACCGAAGCTAGCATACGCCACCGACACCCGCGGCGGCAGCAGCCACTCCACGATGCGGGATCCGTCGGCGGGCGGAATCGGGAGCATGTTGAAGATCGCCAGCGCCACGTTCACGTGGACGAACAGTACCATCATCTGCGCCGTCGCGACCGCAAACAGTCCGAGCGTGCCGGGGACCGCCGCGAGAAGGCCGCGCAACACGAGCGCGGCAATCAGTGCCAGCACGACGTTCGAGAGAGGCCCCACCACCCCGACCAACGCGCCGTCCCGCCGGGGTTCGTGCAGGTGGTCGAAGCGCACCGGGACCGGCTTGGCCCAGCCGAACAGGAAGCCGGTGTGCAGCAGGAGCATGATGCCGGGCAGGATGATCGAGCCCATCGGATCGATGTGCGGCACCGGATTGAGCGTCAGCCGGCCGGCGTCACGCGCCGTGGTATCGCCGCGCCACAGCGCGACCACGCCGTGGGCGCACTCGTGAATAATGACCGAGAAAACGAGCACGATCAAGCTGGGGATCACCAACATCCAGTTCTGCATGCGTCTCCTAGGCGGCGTGGCGCGCGCGCGTGGCGCGGCCGGCGGGCGAGCCACCGCGCAGCACGCGGACCCACACCGCCAGCGCCTCGGCCAGCACGATCACCACGCACGTCATCATGAACAGCGTGAGCGCGGTGTCCACGCGCCCGGTCATCGCATCCTTCGCCACCGCCGAGTGCGCCTTCGGCCAGAAATTCTGCGTCACCGACAGCCAGCCGGCGGTGAGCGTCGTGGTCGCCACCCATGCCATCGGCAGCGCCGTCACCCACGCGTACCGGGCGCGGCCGGCGTTGATCACCACCGTCGTGCCGATCGCCAGCGCGATCACCGCCAGCAGCTGGTTGGCGATCCCGAACATCGGCCAGATCGTGTCGATCGAACCGGTGGCGATGAAGTACACCCAGCCGCCGCACACCGCCGCGGTGCTCAGCACGGTGCCGGGCAGCCAGTCCGTGCGGCCGAACGCGGGCACCGCCTTGCCGACGAACTCCTGCACGAGGAACCGCCCGACCCGCGTGCCGGTGTCGATGGTGGTGAGGATGAACAGCGCCTCGAACATGATCGCGAAGTGATACCAGTATCCCATCAACTGCGTCATGCCCGGCAGCGACGCGAAAATCTGCGCCATGCCGATCGCGAGGCTCACCGCGCCGCCGGGCCGGCCCTGCACGTCCTCCCCCACCGCCGCGGCGAGCGCCGGCAAGTGCGTCACGTGCATGCCCAGCGCCTCGAACTTCGCCGCCGACAGGTTGATCGCGAAGTAGTCGCCGGGGTGCAGCGAGCACGCCGCGAACAGCGCGGTCAGTCCGACGACACCCTCGCACAGCATCGCCCCATAGCCGATGGGGCGGATGTCGGATTCCTTGTCGATCATCTTCGGTGTCGTGCCCGACCCCACCAGCGCGTGGAAGCCGCTGATCGCCCCGCAGGAGATGGTGATGAACACGAACGGGAACACCTTGCCGGGGATGATCGGCCCGCCGCCGTGGATGAACGGGGTGAACGCCGGCATCCGCAGTGTCGGGTGCACGATGATCAGTCCCAGGATCAGCGCGCCGATCGTGCCCAGTTTCATGTAGCTCGAGAGATAGTCGCGCGGACACAACAGCAGCCACACCGGCAGCACGCTGGCGACGAAGCCGTACACCGCCATCGACCACGTCACCTGCATCGGCGTGAGCGTCAGCGCCGGCGCCCACGCCGACTGCGCCACCCAGCGCCCGCCGACCACCGCTGCGAGCAGCAGCACGACGCCGGCGATCGTCCCGCTGCGGATCGCGCCCGGGCGGATCTTGTACATGTAGAGCCCCATCCCGAAGGCGATCGGGATGGAGGAGCCGATGGTGAACACGCCCCACGGGCTGTCCTTCAGCGCGTTGACCACGCTGAGGCCCAGGCCCGCCATCGAGATGATGATGATGAACAGGATCGCCAGCCCGGCCACGAACGCGGCGCGCGCGCTGATGTCCTGCGAGGCGATCTCGGCGAGGCTGCGGCCGCCGCGGCGCACGCTGGCGGCGAGGATGATGAAGTCCTGCACCGCGCCGGCCAGGCAGACGCCGATCACCAGCCACAGGAAGCCCGGCGCGTAGCCGAACTGCGCGGCGAGCACCGGGCCGATGAGCGGGCCGGCGCCGGTGATCGCGGCGAAGTGATGACCGAACAGCACGAGGCGGCGGGTGGGGACGAAGTTGTGTCCGTCGGCGTGCCGGTGCGCAGGCGTTGCGCGGTTGTCGTCGAGCACCGCGACCTTGGTGGCGAGGAAGGCGCTGTAATAGCGGTACGCGATGGCGATGCAGCACAGCGCGATGAGCAGCAGCGGCAGAACGTTCATGGGCGGAGCCTCCGGAGACGAGACGCCTAGGGTGTGACGGGAGGCGCGGGCGCGTCCGCGGGCGGAGCCGCGGGGGCCGGCGCCGTCGCGGGGAGCGCCGCGCGCAGCCGCGCGAGCACGCGGTCGCGGCCGAGCAGCTCCATCACCTCGAACAACCCCGGGCTGACCGTGCGCCCGGTGAGCGCGACGCGTGCCGGCTGCAACACGTCGCCCAGCTTGCGGCCTTGCGCGGTGATCGCCTCGCGCGCCAGCGCTTCCAACGCTTCCGCGGTGAAGTCGGGCGCGCCCTCGAGCACCGGGAGAAGCTCCGCCAGCCCGGCGCGCGCCTCGTCCTTCGCAAGCGTCTTCGCAAACGCCTGTGGGTCGTACGTCACCGTCTCGCCGAAGGCGTAGTCGGCATAGCGCAGGATGTCGGGCGAGAGCTTGAGCCGGTCGCCCACCACCTCCACGACGCGTTCCAGGTACGCCCACCCTGCCGCGTCCTCCGCCGGCGCCATCCCCGCCGCCTCGAGCGCGGGGCGCACCCGGCGCGCCCGCTCGGCCACCGGCAACCGGCGCATGTACTCGCCGTTCATCCATTCGAGCTTGGTGCGGTCGAACACCGCCGGCGTGTCCGACATGCGCGCGGGGTCGAAGATCTCGCGCAACTGTGCCTGCGAGAAGATCTCGTGCTCGCCGTCGAACGACCAGCCGAGCAGCGCGATGAAGTTGAACAGCGCCTCGGGCAGGAATCCCTCGTCGCGGAACAGCTCGACGCCCACCGGGCCGTGACGCTTCGAGAGCTTCTGGCGGTCGGCGCCGAGAATCAGCGGCATGTGGCCGAACAACGGCGGCTCGAGGCCGAGCGCACGGTACAGCACGATCTGCTTCGGCGTGTTCGAGATGTGGTCGTCGCCGCGCAGGACGTGGGTGATCTCCATGCCGACATCGTCGACCACCACCGCGAGGTTGTAGATGGCGTGGCCGTCGGCGCGACGGATGATGAAGTCGTCGAGATTGTCGTGCGTGAAGCTGATCTCGCCGTGGACGATGTCGGTCCACGCGGTGGTGGCGCCGTCGGGGATGCGCACGCGCACGGCGGGCTTGGCCCCCGCGGACTCGCGCGCGGCCCGCTCGGCGGCGGTGAGCGCGGCGCAGGCGCGATTGTACTTCGGCGGCCGCTTGGCCTTCATCGCCTCCTGCCGGCGCGCCTCCAGCTCCTCGCGCGAGCAGTAGCACGGATACGCCTGGTCGCCGGCGAGCAACGTGTCCACCGCGGCGTCGTACAGCGGCGCGCGCTCGCTCTGGAAGTACGGTCCGAACGCGCCACCGGCCAGCGGCCCCTCGTCCCAGTCGATGTTCAGCCAGCGCAGGCCGTCGACGATGGCGCGATAGCTCTCCTCGGTGGACCGCTCGGCGTCGGTGTCCTCGATGCGCAGGACCAGCGTGCCGCCGTGGTGGCGCGCGTAGAGCCAGTTGAACAACGCGGTCCGCGCGCTGCCGATGTGCAGGCTGCCGGTGGGACTGGGGGCAAAGCGGACGCGAACGGGCGACGACATGCGGCTCCTCCGGCGGCGGGACGACGAGCGCGCATACTACGGGCACGCTGGAGGGACCGTCAACGCGCGCGACCGCTCCAGGGGCCACCGCCGCATGCGAGCGGGGCGACGCGCTGACCCGCAACCGTGAAGACCGCGAGTTCCGCCACGCCGGCACGCGGCAAGTCGATGCGCAGCGTGACTGGCCCGGTGGAGTTCTCCTCCACCTGCACGCTGAGGCGCGGCGCGGCGTGTGCCGCGCTCCCCGCGCGACTCGACACAGCCATCGTAGGCAAAATCGATTTCGATCGCGTTGCCGCCCTCCACGCATCGTGCGCGAACGATACAAGGTCGCGGTGGCCGTGGCGCACTGCTCGCCGTCTCCCAGCGGATTCCATGTCAGTGAGAGGAACAGCAGGGGCCGAGGAGGCTGCAGGGACCCTGCGGAACTCGGGTGTCGAAGCCAATACTACACCCGTACGCCATGGACGGGGTTGGATTCTCAGGCGCGTGGCGCCGGCAACGCATCCGTGCACCCGCGACGACGGGCGGGGAGCCGAAGCTGCCCCGCCCGCACGATTCACGCAGCCCACATGGTTCGACATGACGCGCGCTACCGCATCACGATCATCCGCTTGCTCAACGTGGCGCCGGCGGTTTCGAGCCGGTAGAAGTAGACGCCGTTGGCGACCATCGCGCCGCTGGCGGCGCGCCCGTCCCAGGTGACGCTGCGCACGCCGGGCGCATACAGCTTGTCGGCGAGCGTGCGCACCAGGCGGCCGTCGGCGTCGAAGAGCCGCAGGGTCACCGGCTGGCCGTGCGAGCCACCGCCCTCGGGCACCACGAAGGAGATCGTGGTGGACGCGCGCCAGGGGTTCGGCGCGTTCTGCAGCAGCTGCGGGCGCGACAGGTCCACGGTCGGCGCCGGCGGCTCCCCCACCGTGGTGAAGAAGCGATTGCCGTAGACCCCGGTGTGCTGCACGTCGTGGTGGAACATCGGCCACGGCGTGGTGGCCGCGTTGGTCACGGACGGCAGGTCCCAGATGTAGAGCAACTGGTCCCAGCCCGCGTAGGCGATTTCCGAGAGGCCGTCGTTGTCGATGTCCCACACGCCGGGCGACCCGCGCACCTCGCCGGAGAGGGCGATCGGGAAGCCCGCCGCCGCATAGCCGTCCCAGGTGAAGCCATAGAGCTTGCCGTCCTCGGCGCCCATCAGGACGTCCACCTTGCCGTCGCCATCGATGTCGGCAAGGATCGGCGAACACTCGCTGACCGCGGAGGTGCCGGCGCCGTAGTTCACGGTGTGGTTCCAGAAGTCATTGCCGGTCTTCGCGTCCATGCACGCCATCAGGCCATCGTTGCGTCCGGTCACCACCTCGAGAGTGCCGTCGCCGTTGAGATCGCCAATCGCCGGCGAGGGCGTGCGCGAGTTGCCGTACTGGCGGAAGTAGCGGATCCAGCGCTGGGCGCCCAATTCATCCACCGCGCGGAACGTGTTGTCGGTGGCGCCGAAGAACACCCAGTACTGGTTGTACGTCGGCATCCACGCCACCGCCGGCGAGCTGGTGATGCCGCCGCCGGTCGCGAACGGGAAGCCCGGGAGCGCGGTGCCGTCGGACTTCAGCGCGTAGAGCTTGCCGTCGTTGCCGCCGATGACGATGTCCAGCTTGCCATCGTGGTTGAGATCGACCAGCGCCGGCGACGAATACACGTACGCCGCGTTGAGATACGCGAAGCGCCCGGAGATGGTAGTGGCGGGATCGCCGTCGCGCACGTCGGTGCCGTTCTTGCGCCACGCGTACACCCAGCCGTCCGAGCTGCCCTGCACGATCTCGTCGAACCCGTCGCCGTCGATGTCGCCGCACGCCGGGGTCGACCAGCCGAATTTCGGATAGATGCGCGGCCAGCCCGGCTCGATCTGCCCGGTCACCCCATCGAGCACCCAGATGGTGGTCGAGTCCTGCGGCGAGGGCAGCGAATTGTACGAGCAGGCGACGATCTCCACCTGGCCATCGTGATCCAGATCGTCGAGCGCCAGCGAGGCGGCGAAGTAACTGCCGACCGTCGAGAAGATGCCGAGGGTGCGCGGCTCGTTGTCGCCGTCGCGCGGTTCGGTGCCGTCGGCGCGCAGCGCGTACACCTTGTCGGCGCCCACCATGATGTCGATGCCGGACGCGACGTTGTTGTCGATGTAGGCGAACACCGGCGAGGCCGGCGTCGAGCGGCCCAGACCCACCGGGAACCCGGTGTGGATCGGCGGGTTGGTGGTGGCGCTGATCTCCGCCGACTGCGCGCTCTCGTTGCCCGAGCTGTCGATCGACGCCACGCGGTAATAGTAGCGGGTGAACGACGGCAGGCCCTCGTTCTTGTAGTAGGCGGTGCGCACGTCGACGTAGGCATTGATCTTCGTGTACGGCCCGCCGGTCACCGCCGAGCGATAGAGGTTGTAGCCGCGCAGGTCGTTCTCGTTGTTGCGCGTCCACACGAAGGTGATGTCGCTGGCCCCGCCGATCGGCGTGATGTTCTTCGGCACCGATGGCGCACTCTGGTCCGCCTGGTGGCGCACGAGTTCGCGTCCGCTGCCGTCGGTCACCCAGACCTGGTACTTGTGGTTGGTGCCGCTGATCACCTGGAACACCATGAAGTCGCCGCCGGCGCTGACCGCGCCGGGGTCGAGATTCGTGGTGAAGACCTGCGTGCTGTCGCTGCCCATGCTGGTGGTGAAGTCGCTGGGGCTGTAGTGCACCACGAGGCCGGAGGCGCGCCCGGTGCCGATGTTCTGCAGCTTGAGCTGGTAGGCCACCGTCTCGCCGCTCTCGGCGATGCCGTTGTTGTTGCCGACGATGGTGTCCTTGATCGCCCGCCCGACGATCGCGATGCTCGGCGCGGCAATGCCCACCACTGCGGGGTTCTGCCACACCTGTCCGCCGTTGGCGCGCACGGTGAGCGTGCCGGTGACGGTGTGCTGGTCTGGCGCGGTGGCGCCGATGGCCAACAGGAATGAGTCGCCCGACATTGTCCCGTTGGCCGCGATCGTCCCGTAGGACGACGTGCTGTCGAGCACGGTGACGTAGGGGTCGGTGGTGCTGAAGCTGGCGGTCACGCTGGTGGCGAAGGCGCCGCCGGTGTTGGTCATCGGGATGAGCAGGGCGATCGTCTCGCCCGGGTTGGCGATGCTGTCGCGGTTGCCGATGCTGCCGTTGCCGTTGCCGTCCTGGACGGTGATGGTGGTCGGTGAGACGTACGCGGCCAGCAGCGTGCCGACGGTCGCGGTGCCCGTGTAGATCCGGTCGCTGCGCGAGTGCGCCCCCACCTTGACGGTGCCGGCGGCGGTGGCATTGAACGGGATGACCGTCTGGCCGGCGCCGTTGGTGGTGCCGCGCGCGTAGCCCTCGTCGGCCTTCCACAGCGTCACCTGCACGCCGCTCACCGGTACGCCGCCGCTGGTGACGGTAGCGGTGACGGTGTTGACGCCGATCGTCATCGGGGTGAGCGCCACGCTCAGCGTCCGCGGCGGATGCGTGTACACGTCGAGCGCGGGGTCGCCGAGCAGCGTCACCGCCATCTGCGTCCAGCGGTGCGAGTTGTCGGTGGTCGCGTACGGCACGTAGAACACCTTCGACTGGTCGTCCGCTCCACCCAGCGTGTAGCCGGGGACGGTGTCGGCAAAGGTGTAGTTGAAGAACGTGGTCTGGTAGCCCCACACGGTCGTCGGGAAGTCGTAGCGCGAGGCGCCGATATACGCCACGCCGCCGCCGTGCTGGTTGAGCAGGAAGCGCTCGGAGATGCAGTTGAACTCGAAGGACGCCGAGTTGCAGTTCACCGAGTAGACGATGCCCTGCCGGGCGGCGTTGGTGAGGGCGTCGACATCGGAGTTGGTGATCACGTTGTCCCCCACCGACAGCGTGTTGCGGTAGCCGTGTCCCATGTGCTCCCAGAACATGTAGCCGCTGTTGACGCTGTCGACCACCGCCGCCTTCAGCTCGTTGATGCTGTTGGGCCACGCGGTGTAGTTCTGGTACATGCGCGTGACCGTCATGTACGAGGG
>JBKJUD010000337.1:0-3005 GCA_046590735.1 Candidatus Eiseniibacteriota bacterium
CTGGGGGATGGTGCGCCTGGTGAATGCGGGCGCGCCGGCGGACAGCTTCTCCAATGTGACCTTCCGCGCGTGGAGCGGCATGCGCAGCGATGTCGGCTCGCCGGCGTTCAGCGGCGACTCGCTCGCGGCGCCGCTGACCGGCGGCACCACGCTGGTGCTCACCGGCGGGACGCCATGGCTCAGCGGCACGACCGTTGGCGCGGCGGCGTCCGGCGTGGGCCTCTCGCTGCTGAATACCAGCGCGATCGTGGGCGGCACGATGGTGATCTCCGGCGCCGGGGCGACCGGCATACGGGTCACCGGCGGCGCGCCGATCCTCGACGGCGTGACCATCGCGGGCGGCGACTCCGCGTTGGTGTGCGGCTGGGCGAGTGGCGTGATCAACGGCGGGAGCTTCAGCGCGGCGCGCTGCGGCGTGCGTCTGGTGGCCGGCGCGATGACAGTGCAGTCGTCGGTGATCCCGGCGTCCGGCACCGGCATCTCGCTCGACACCGGGGCCAGCGGCCCGCTCACCGGCGTACGCGTGACCGCGACCGCCGCGGCCGTGACGGCGCTCGACGTGCGCGGCGGCAGCACGCCGCGCGTCGAGTCGTGCGTGTTCGACAACGCCGGGAAGTCCGGCGCCGCGGTGGGTGTCGCCGTGCGCGGCGCCGGGACGCGGCCGGATCTCGGCGGCGGCGCGCGGGGCAGTGCCGGTCTCAACGTGCTCAAGGGTTTCGCGCCGGGCGGCGGCCAGTACGCCGTGACCACGGAGGCGGCGGTGACCGATTCGGTCTACGCGCTGCACTGCTTCTGGGGAGTTTCCGACACGACGCTCATTCCCAGCCTCGTGCTCGATCGCGCGGACGATGCCGCCTTGCCGGTCGTCGCGTATTCACCGGTGCTCTCCTACGACGTCGCCGCGCACGCCTGGAGCGCGCGCCTCGATCGCGTCACCGGCACCGGGACTTCCGCCATGCTGCTCGTGCAGGGCGATCCGCGCGCGGCGGTGCGGGTGAGCGTGCTTTCGCCGCCTCCGACGGAGGCCGCGCAGGTGGCCGACATTCTTCTCGATGGCGCCGGCCGCGGCGTCGCGCGCTTCGACCTCGCGCCCGACCGCGCCTATCGCTACACCGTGACCCTGCTGTCGGACGGGCGACTGCTCGCCGAGGGCGTGCTCGACGTGCGCGCGGGCGATCCCTTTGCCTTGACGATGCGTCAGTCGGCGGCGGGTGTCCCGCGCCTCGCGTTGCGGCTGCCGGCGGGCGTCGGCGGGGAACTCGCGGTCTTCGGCCTCGACGGACGGCAAGTGGCGGCGCGACGCGTCGAGCCGGGTGCGGGGGGAGACCAGTTGCTCGACGTGCCGGGCGCGGGGCGCCTGGCGGCCGGCGTGTACTGGGTGCGGGCGTCGGCGGGCGCGCAGTCGTTGACCCGCCGCATCGTCCTCGTCCGATAGCGCGCCGCGAAGTGTCGGACCGGCGACGTGGGTCGCGCTACGGCTGCGAGGCCTTGGTTTCCTCGTCGCGCGGCATCTCCAATCCGAACGCCCGCCATTCGCCGCGCTTGAGACGGCCCGGCATCTGCAAGGCGAATCGCTTGACCGCCGCGCGTGGCCACACGCCGCGCTCGGTCACCACCCGCGCGAGCAGCCGCATCGGCACTTCCTCGAACAGCCGTGCGTCGGCCGGCACCGCGGCGCCGCCGGTGAGCAGCATCGCGTCATCGGACGCGCCGTCCACCGGGGCCATCACGCGCGGCAGGATCTTCGTCGTGTCGGCGAGCACGAGTAGCGGGCGGTGCAGCCGCGCGAGGCCGAGCGCCAGCGGGTAGGCGCCACACTTGGCGACCACGGCGTCCTCGAGCAAGCGGTCGGCGCCGAGCAATCCGGTGGCGCCGGCGTCCAGGAGGCCGGGCAGCGCCGCGTCCGGGACGACGCGCACATCCAGCCCTGCCGCCGCCAACTCCGCCGCCTGGCGCACGCCCTCGCCGCGCGGCCGCGATTCCGCGGCGAACACGCGCGGGCGCCGGCCGAGTTCGTGCGCCGCCAGCAGCGTCGCGCGCACGCTCGCCCCCGCCGACACGGTCGCCACCATGCCGCCGATGGGCAGCAGCGGCGCGGCGCGGGCCGCGAGGCGTTCGGGTGTGTAGGTGAGCTGGGCTTCCACCATCGTGAGGTAGCGCAATACCAAGGCCCCTCGCTGCCACGGTTCGTGGCGGGACATCAGCGCCCGGCACACCGCGGCCACGTGGGCGGGAGCGCCGAAGGCCGGCCGGAGCAGCGCGACCCGCTCGCACAGCTCGCGCAGCGTCTGGGTGCTGCCGTCGGGATCGACGTCTCACGGCAAGATGTCCACGGCACGTCGCAGCTCGTCACAGAGATCATGGGTGATGGCGGTGGCGCCGCGTTCGCGGTCCAGGCGCAGGGCGTCGAGACGGGGGTGGTCGGACATGGCGGGCACGCTACGCGGCCCACGCGGCCGGCGCAAGCACCGCCCCTCGAAGGCTTCCGGCCGGCTCCCGGACCTTCGCCCAAGATCCGCCGATGGCACCTGACGCCCACGCGAGCGCTATGCTATTGTGCCTCGCCGTGCGCACCTAGGCGAGTTGCCCGGCACCCGCGCAATTTCCGGAGGACGAGAGAGTGAAGATCCAGCTCAGCGAAAAGCCGTGGGCCGAGCTCCCGGCAGATGTCCTGGTGGTGGGCGCGTTCAAGGACGGCATCCTCGGCGCGGCGGCGGCGCAAGTCGACAAGGCGCTGGGCGGTCACATCAAGGCGGCCGCGAAGGACGAGATGAAGGGCGGCATCGGCGACTCGGTCCTGGTGCACAGTCTCGGCCTGATCAAGGCCAAGCGCGTGCTCGTCGTCGGCCTCGGCAAGCAGGACGCCGAGAACGCCGGCTCCGCGCGCGACGCCATGGCGATCGCGGTGCGCGGCGCGCACAAGCTCAAGGCCGCCCGCATCGTCTCGACGCTGCTGCTCGACCTGCCGCAGGGCGGCGCCGCGACGGCGCGCGCGGCCGCGGAAG
>JBKJUD010000438.1:0-3272 GCA_046590735.1 Candidatus Eiseniibacteriota bacterium
ACGCCGCGCGCATGCGCCGTCGCTCCCAGGCCCGTCACACCGAGCGGGAGGTGGCCACCTTGGACGACTACTTCCGAGATGGCCACCTCCCGCTCGGTGTGACGGGCCTGGGAGCGACGGCGCATGCGCGCGGCGTTGAGGGTGATGCTGTACATCCAGGTGCGGACCGCGGCGCGTCCCTCGAACGAGGCGGCCTTGCGGTAGACCTGCAGGAAGGCGTCCTGCAGCGCTTCCTCCGCGTCCTCCTTGCGCCCGGTGATGCGCAGGCTGACGCGATACAGTTCGCCCTGGTAGCGGTGGATCAACTCGAGCATGGCGTCCTCGCGGCCGGCCGCCACGGACGTCAGCAGGTCGCGATCGGAAACGCTCGCCAGTTCCATGGTGACATTGGGATACTGGCCGGAGGGTGCGAGGGCCGCAGGAAGCGTCGGGCGCGGGGGCGTGGTCATCGCCGCCCCCCGCCGCGCTTCCAGATGTTGGGCAGCCGCATGCACCCTCCCCTTGAAGAAATCAGCCGCGCGCTGGACCGGGCACGGCGCATCGAATGTTCCGCAGAATGTAGTCACCATAGCAGATCGTGAGATGCCCGCGCGGTGCCGCCCGGTGCGCGGCAGTGTCGATTGGAGCGCAACGGCCGCGCTCAGGTTGCACGATTGGGCCGCTTTTCGGCTCGTGGCGGGGCTAGTTGCGGAGTGCGCGCAGGCGAACGAGGGCATCGCGGGCCGGGGTGTAGCCGGGGACCAAGCCGAGGGCGGCCTCGTACTCGGCGATGGCGCCATCGAGATCGCCCTTGGTTTCGAGGACCAGCCCGAGGTTGGCGTGCGGATAGTGCCGCTGCGCGTACCGCGGCGCGGCCAGTGCCTGGCGCAGCCACGATTCGGCCTCGACATGCTGACCCAGGGCGATGTAATATGCCCCTATGTCGTTGTAGGGATTTCCGATACGCGGATCCAGTCGGATCGCCTCCCGGCATTCGGCAATCGCCTCGCGATAGCGTCCCTGCTTGCTCATCGCCCACCCTAGGAAGATATGCGCGACGGCGCTTTCGTGGGCTTCCATCGATCGCCGGTAGAGCATCTCGGCGCGGGCGATGTCCCCGCGCATCTGCTGTTCGTAGCCGGCGTGGAGCAGGGCTTCGGCGCGGGCGATGGCGTAGTAGGACTCCATGTCAGTCGTCGTCGTCGAGGAACGGACCCGGAGTCTTCGGCCGGAACGCCTTGAGCTGGTCGGCCAGGTCTGTCTGCTTGTCGCGCGCCCGGGCATCGAGTTCCCCCGAGCCGAACAGGTTGGCGAGATCCTTCCGCTTGGCGGCCTGATCGCCGAGGAACGAGCGCACCTCGGCGTCGATGGCCGGCGCTTCCTGCTCGCGCGGCAGGTCCTCGATCAAGGCGTGATCGCCGAGTTCGATGCGGACCTCGAAGGGCGTGCGCAGCACCCGCAGGATGCCGGCTTCCCCCAGATGGCGCACGGCGGGCCGCACGGCCTCGGCGGCCCAGCCGAGCAAGTCCGCGATGTCGGTCTCCTCAGGGGCACGGCCGTCGCGCTCGCGCAGCACGCGCACGGCGGCGACGATCACGTGTCCGCGTTCGTAAGTGACGGCGGGGGCCATCTCACATCTCCTGGGAATCGCGCCGCGGCGGCGCGACCGGTTGTCGGGGGTCGGATGCACCCAGTATACTCCACGGCCCCGCCGGGCCGCCCCGGGCCGCCACCCGCTGCTGGAGACGCGCATGCCGACTCGTCCCGCCCGACCCCGTCGCGTCTCCCCCGCCGAACGCGAGCGCCTCCGCGCCGTCACCACCACGCTGCTCGCCGCCTATCCGGATGCCAACTGCGCCCTCGAGCACCGGGCGCCGCACGAGTTGCTGGTGGCCACGATCCTGTCGGCGCAGTGCACCGACGAGCGCGTCAACATGGTGACGCCGGCGCTGTTCGCGCGCTATCCGAGCCCCGCCGCGCTGGCGGAGGCGCCGGTCGCCGAACTGGAGCGGCTGATTCACTCCACCGGGTTCTTCCGCAACAAGGCGAAGAACATCAAGGGCGCGATGCGTGAGGTCGTGGAACGCTTCGGCGAAGCGATTCCGCGCACGATGGCGGAGTTGCTCACGCTACCGGGCGTCGCGCGCAAGACGGCGAACGTGGTGCTGGGGACCGCGTTCGGGATCGCCGAGGGTATCGTCGTGGATACCCACGTGACCCGGCTGGCCCAGCGGCTGCGCTACACGCGGCAGACCGACGCGGTGAAGATCGAGCGCGACCTCATCGAGCTGGTGCCGCGGGAGGCGTGGATCGCGTTCTCGCACACGCTCATCCTGCACGGGCGGCAGGTGTGCGGGGCGCGCAAGCCGGCGTGCGGGCGGTGCGTGGTGCGCGAACTGTGCCCGAGCGCGCTGCCGGTCGAGGAGGCGGACGACGGTCGCGGGGCGGCGCGGAAGACTCCGGCGACCAGGAAAGTGGCTACAGCACCACGCTCACCGCGACCCCGTCGCGCAGCGGCAAGATCGTCGTCAGCAACCCGGGGTCGTTGATCGCGAGGCGATTGTATTCCTGGATCGCGGCGGTCTCGGCGTCGCGCGGGGTGTCCTCGGCGACGGCGCCGCCCCAGAGCGTGTTGTCGCTGATCAGCAGCCCGCCGCGACGCAGGCGGGGACGCGCGAGGTGGAACACGCGCGGGTAATCGTGCTTCTCGCAGTCGTTGAAGATGATGTCGAAGGGCCCGTCCGATTGCTCGAGGATGGCGAGCGCGTCGCCGCAGGACACCGTCACCTCGACGCCGTTCTCGAACTCCCGCGCGAAGTCGCTGGCCGCGCCGGTAAAGGACGGATTGTCGTCGATCAGGTGCAGCGAGCCGCCCTGCGTCATGCCACGCGCCAGCCACGCGCCCGAGTAGCCCACGCCCGAGCCCAGCTCGATGACACGGCGGGCGCCGACGAGCCGCGCCAGTTGCTCCAGCAGGCGCCCCACCGGCACGCCCACATCCGGGATCCCCCGCTCCGCGGCGGCCTCGGCCAGCTCCTGCAACAGCGGCGTCGGATTGGTGACCAGACTTTCCAGGTACCGCTCCACGCGCGGTGCGACGACGATGTCCATTCCCGCTCCTTGGCTGTGCCCGTGGCCGCGCTGACGTGCTGTCCGCCGCGCACGAGGTGCCCCCCCGCATGTGCGCGGGTGCCCCGCGGAGACTGCAATCGGCAGCCGCCCACGACAAGTCCGGTTGCGGGGGACCGTGCCCGGCCGATTCCGTCCCACGGGTGAGTGGCCCAGCGCGAATC
>JBKJUD010000042.1:0-4299 GCA_046590735.1 Candidatus Eiseniibacteriota bacterium
CGTCGTTGACGCTGACATCGACGACACGCGTGCCGAAGTCGCGCAGCGCCTGCACGTGGTCGGGCAGGCGGTGATAGGTGTCGGGGCCGAGTACGATGTCGACCGCAGGCGACTGGCGCAGCAGGTCTGTGCCCATGCGCTGCGCCATGCACCCGGCGACCGCGAACACCACCGGCTTGCGTTCCTTGAGCGGCATCAGCTCGCCGATGCGCCCGATGATGCGGGTCTCGGCCTTGTCGCGGATCGCGCAGGTGTTCAGCAGCAGCAGGTCGGCCTCGGGCAGGCTGTCGGCGGCTTCCCAGGCGTGCTCGGCCAGCACCGTCTCGATGAACGCGCTGTCGTACTCGTTCATCTGGCAGCCATAGGTTTCGATGAAGTACTTGAGCGCCATCGGATCACGAACTCCCCGGTCCAGTCCCTCATGGCGCGTCCCCGCGCCGCACACGAACCATGAACCCTATCAGACTCCGGGCAAGTTAGGGGCGACGAACTCACTGTGAGCCGCGCCTCACTGGGAACCGATCCGCCGTGGTGCCGCTTGCCAGCGCCGCGAGGCTCGCGCACGATCGCCGCCGGCCGCGCACCGGGGCGCGGCCGACCACGCACGCGCCAGCATGGGGAGCACGCATGAACAGCACGGTAATCGGGATCGGGGCGGGTCTCGCGATCGCGGTGATCGGAATCGTTGCCTTCGCCTGGGGGGCGAGCCGCGCCCGGTCCCGCGCCGGACAGGCGGCGGCTGCATCGCGCGACGCCTTCCAGGCGGTCGCCGCCGAGGCGCTGGGCGCCGCATCGCAGCGCTTCCTCGACCTCGCGGACGAACGCTTCGCGCGCCTCGCGCAGGGCTCGGCCGCACAGCTGACGCAACGCGAGGAGGCGATCCGCACCCTCGTCGACCCGGTGCGCGAGGCACTCGCGCGCGTCGACGGCACACTGGCCGGCATCGAGAAGGAACGGCACGGACACTACGCCGCGCTCACCGAGCAGATTACCGGGTTGCTCACCTCCGAGACCGCGCTGCGGATCGAGACCTCGCATCTCGCGCAGGCGATGCGCTCCCCCGGCGTGCGCGGGCGCTGGGGCGAGCTGCAGTTGCAACGGGTGGTGGAACTCGCGGGCCTCACCGAACACTGCGACTTCGAGACGCAAGCCTCCGTGGCCACCGACGCCGGACGGCAGCGCCCCGACCTCGTCGTGCACTTGCCCGGCGACCGCATCGTGGTGGTGGACGCCAAGGCGCCGCTCGACGCCTACCTCGCGATGCTCGAGGCCACCGACGACGAAGCGCGTCAGCTCGCGTGGCGCGGCCACGCGCGGCAAGTGCGCGACCATCGCGCGAAACTCGCCGCCAAGGCGTACTGGAACCAGTTCCCCACCTCGCCGGAGTTCGTCGTGATGTTCCTGCCGGGCGAGGCGTTCTTCAGCGCCGCCGTGCACGCCGACCCCACGCTGCTCGACGCCGCGGGGCCGGAGTCGCAGGTGATCCTCGCCAGCCCCACCACGCTCATCGCGCTGCTGCGCTCGGTGGCGCAGGGCTGGCGGCACGAGGCGCTGGCCGAGAACGCCCGCGCGATCAGCGCGCTCAGCCATCAACTCTGCGAACGGCTCGCCTCCTACAGCGAAAGTTTCGGCCGCGTCGGACGTGGGCTGAGCACCGCGGTCGATGCCTACAACCAGGCGGCCGGCACCTGGGAGAGCCGCGTGATGGTGAGCGCCCGGCGCCTCGGCGAACTGGGCGTCACGCAGGCCAGCGACATTGCGGACCTCGCCCCGGTCGATCGCGCCGCGCGCGAAATCTCCGCACCGCCGGCGGAGTTGCGCTAGGCCGGACGCGTCGCGCCCGCGCGCGCGCCGTCGCCCCCGCTACTCGCTGTCGTAGCGCACCAGCGCGTGCACCGCGTGGCCGGCGAGCCGCTCGCGGCCCGGAAGGAACGCCAGTTCGACGAGCACCAGCACCGCGGCGACCGCGGCGCCCAATGCCTCGACCAAGCGGCACGCCGCGGCCGCCGTGCCGCCGGTCGCCAGCAGGTCATCGACGATCGCCACGCGCATGCCCGGACGCAACGCGTCGCGATGGATCTCGAGGGCATCCTCTCCGTACTCCAGCGTGTACAGCTCGCGTGCCGTGGCCGCCGGCAACTTGCCCGGTTTGCGCACCGGCACGAAGCCCAGGTGCAGCGCGATGGCGACCGGTGCTCCCAGGACGAAGCCGCGCGACTCGATCCCGACGATCACGTCGGGACGCGAGGCCCGTGCCAGCCCGGCGAGTCCGTCGATCGCCGCAGCGAACGCCGGCCCGTTTTGCAACAGCGGGGTGATGTCGCGAAAGACGATGCCGGGGCGGGGAAAATCGGGGATCGAGCGGATGTGGTCGACGAGTTGCATGGCGCTCCTCAGGAGTGGATGGCGCCGGCGCGGCGGCGGATCAGTCGCGCAGCGCGAACCCGTGCTCACCGGTGGGCGTGATCCACTGCACCTGCACGTCACGCACGACCGCGGCGCTGGGGCCGGCCTTGACCGACTCGAGGTAGCGCGCCACCTCGGCGTCCGCGCCCTCGACCTCGAGCTCGACGGCGCCAGTGCGCAGGTTGCGCACCCACCCGGCCAGCGACAACTCGCGTGCACCGTGATAGGCGAAGTAGCGAAACCCCACACCCTGCACGGTGCCGCTCACCAGGACGTGGGCGCGGACGACGGGCGACTCGGACATGGAGACCTCGAGGGATCCGTGCTCTGCGTTGCGGCAGGGCCAACCGGCCAACCGGTCAACCGGTCAACCGTACGGGGCAGCCCCGCCGGCGGGCCGGCGGAGGGAAACGATGGAAGTGGTCGGGGCGAGAGGATTTGAACCTCCGACCCCCTGGTCCCGAACCAGGTGCGCTACCGGGCTGCGCTACGCCCCGACCGTACGAGCTTGGCGCTTCCTGTCACCCGGGGGCAACGGTGCTCTGTGCGGCCTGTTGCCATGGGGGCGACCGACCGTATCGCACTGCGAAGCGGAGGCGAGACAATACGCGATGCCGCGCGCGGAAATCAACCTCTCTGTCGGGGCCGGCGGGCGGGACCGTGCAGTCCGGCGCAGGTTCCGCCCCCAGCAGAAAAGGCGAGGCGGGCATCCGTGCCCACCTCGCCTGGCCCTCCCCGGATCTCGGTGAAGGGTCCACTTGCGTCCTGCCGCGTCGCCCTACGCGATGGCGATCTCCTTCGGACGCTGCGTCTCGGACTTCGCCACGCGCACCTCGAGCACGCCATCGACGTACCGGGCGCTGACGCCATCGGCGGCGATCGGCGTGCGCAGCGTGAAGCTGCGTTCGAAGCTGCCGTAGGAGCGCTCCGTGTGCAGGAACTCGGTGGTCGACTCCGGCTGCACGCGGGTCTTCTCGCCACTGATCGTCAGCACGCTGTCGACCAGACGGACCTTCACGTTTTCCTTGTTCACGCCCGGCAACTCGGCGCGCAGGACGTAGGCGTCCTGGCTTTCGATCACGTCGACGAGCGGGAAGAACGCCGGGCGGGTGGCGGCCCACTCGCGCGAGCCATCGACCGACTCGAGCATGCGGTCTACATGCGACTGCAGCGTGGAGAGTTCACGTGCGGGGTTCCAACGGACGAGTGTCATGGTACATATCCTCCCTTACGGTTCAGGGGGCCTCTTGGCCCCGCAAGTCTGTCGGGAAGGGACAATGCGAGCCGCGTGCCAAGGACGGGTGACGCCAGATCGAACTTTCAGATATTCATGTAACATAAACGGGCGCAGGTAGTTGTGTTATTTTGCAAACGCAATCACTGGCCCAGTCAGCTTGACGATTCAAGTCGTGGTTCTATTGTGCAACGCCACATGTTTCAAGATTAAAAATCAGGCCATGCACAGGTTCACATTGAAACGAAGAATGCGCTAGATCCCCTGTGCCACCGCCCACTGCCGCAGCGAATCCATCGCCGCGAGATTCGTCATGTCCAGGTGCAGCGGGGTCGCCGAGACGTGCCCGGTCTCCACCGCCCGCCAGTCGGTGTCTTCCCCGCCGGAGAATTCGGGGGCGCCACCCACCCAGTAGTAGGGCCGGCCACGTGGGTCGATCTTCTCGACCACGACGTCGCGGTAGACGCGCGTGCCGGTGCGCGTGATGCGCACGCCCTTGATCTGGTCGTAGGGCAGGTCGGGCACGTTGACGTTGAGCAGCGAGCGCGGCGGCAGCGGCCACTCCTCCAGGCGCCGCGCCAGGTCGGCGGCCACGCGGGCGGCCGCGGTGTAGTCGCTGTGGTGGCGGTCGGTGATCATCTTGGACACGGCCATCGCGG
>JBKJUD010000091.1:0-5104 GCA_046590735.1 Candidatus Eiseniibacteriota bacterium
GTCGAGGTGCCGCTCGCCAGCAATTCGACCGGCGAGCAGACGCGCATCCCGTTGGTCCTGCGGCTCGGCTGGGGGCGCTAGTCCTTCGAGAAATGCACGCGCGGCGGGGCTGCGGGCGTCACGCGGTCTCGGGCACCACGCGCCAGTACTTGCGGCCGACGCGCAGGTGAAACTCGCCGTCGAGCGCGCGCAGCGTGGTGGGGTCTGCGATGCGCTCGCCGTCGATGCTCACCGCGCCGTCGCGCACCAACCGCGATGCCTGCGCGTTCGACGGGGCGGCGCCGCAGGCCACGACGAGATCGCGCACGCTGATGGCGGCGTCCGGGTGACGGAGGGCGACCGTCGGGGCGTCCTGCGGGATCTCGCGGCGGGCGAACTGGCGTTGGAACTCCTCGCCCGCGGCGGTGGCGTCCGCCTCCGAGTGGTAGAGCGCGACGATGCTCTCGGCCATGCGCCGCTTCCACAGCACCGGGTTGACGGTGCGCGCGGCGATCTCCGCCTCGGCGCGCGCGATCTCGGCGCCGGGCAGCGGGGTGGCGAGGCGCAGGTAGGTGACGATCGCGCTGTCGGGAATCGACATCGCCTTGCCGTACATCTCGCGCGGGCTCTCGGTGAGCCCGATGTAGTTGCCCAAGCTCTTGCTCATGCGACGCACGCCGTCGACGCCCGGGAGAATCGGCAGCGTCATGACCACCTGCGGCGTCTGGCCGTACTCGGATTGCAGCGCGCGGCCGACCAGCAGGTTGAACTTCTGCTCGGTGGCGCCGAGCTCGACGTCGGCCTCGATCGCCACCGAATCGTAGCCCTGCGCGAGCGGGTAGAACAGCTCGTGCAGCCCCACCGGCAGCCCGGCCCCCAGGCGCTCCTCGAAGTCGTCGCGCTCGAGGATGCGGGCGACGGTGATTTTGGCCGAGAGCCGGATCACGTCGGCAAAGGTCATCGCGCCGAACCACTCGCCGTTCCAGCGGATCTCGGCCTGCGTGACATCGACGACGCGCCCGAACTGCTCGAGATAGGTGTGCGCGTTCGCCTCGAGTTGCTCCTGGGTGAGCATCGGGCGCGTCTTGCTGACGCCGCTGGGATCGCCGATGCGGCCGGTGAAATCGCCGACGATCAGCACTACCGTGTGCCCGAGGTCCTGGAACTGGCGCAGCTTCCGCAGGCCGACCGCGTGCCCGAGGTGGATGTCCGGCGCGGTGGGATCGAAGCCCTGCTTGACGCGCAGCGGTGTGCCGGTCTTCGCGGCGTGCTCGAGGCGCGCGCGCAAGGCGCCCTCGGGCAGCACGTCGACGGTGCCGGCGGTGAGGATCTCGAGTTGTTCGTCGATGCTGGGGCGGACGGCGGTCACGGGGTTCCTCGCTGGACGGCGGCTGCGCCGCGGACGGTCGAGCCATCAATCGCGCAAGGCTATCGGCACAGCCCGCGCGGGGCAAGCGCTCAAGGGCGCGAATTCCCCGCCGCGCGCTTGACCGCGGGCGCACTGCCTCCGTAGAGTCCGCGCGTGGGAAAATTCTGGCGTGTCGTCGTGATCATGATCGTGCTGCTCCTGTGTCTCACAGGTGGCGCCGTGCTGGGTGCGGCCAGTTGGCTGGGCCAGGACCTCCCCTCCACCGACGCGCTCGAGCGCATCACCCCGGCTGTGAAGACGCAGATCTTCGATGTGCACAACGAGGTCATTGGCGAGTTCTTCAAGGAGAACCGCACCCTCGTCCCCCTCAAGCAGGTGCCCCGCAACCTCACCAACGCCTTCATCTCGGTGGAGGACCGCCGGTTCTACCAGCACTGGGGCGTGGACATCTTCCGCATCGGCAAGGCGGCGATGAAGGACATCATGTCGCGCTCGGCGGCCGAGGGCGGCGGCACCATCACGCAGCAACTGGCCCGCAACCTCTTCCTCACACACGAGAAGACGATCTCGCGCAAGATGAAGGAGACGTTGCTGGCGCTGGAGATCGAGCGCCGGTACACGAAGGACGAGATCCTTCAGATGTACGAGAACCAGATCTACTTCGGCTCCGGGGCCTACGGGGTGCAGGCCGCGGCGCGCGTGTTCTTCAACAAGGACGTGCAGCAGCTCTCGCTGCCCGAGTGCGCGCTGCTGGCCGGGTTGCCACGCAACCCGCTGGGCTACGGCCCGCGTCGGCAGCCGCAGGCCGCGTTGCGCCGCCGCGGGATCGTGCTGCGCGCGATGCTCGAGACAGGGGCGATCACCCGCGCGCAGTACGCCCAGGCGCAGGCGGCGCCGCTGGGGGTGACGGCGACCCGCACGCCGCGCTCTGCGCCATATTTCCTCGAGGCAGTGCGGCAGTATCTCGACGAGCGCTATGGGTCGAACCTGCTGTATGAGGGCGGGCTGAAGGTGTACACGACGCTCGACCTGCAGCTGCAGCACCTGGCCGAGGACGCGCTCGAGCGGCAACTCTCGGCGCTCGAGGTCGCCAACAACTACTCCGTCCGCTACACCTCGTCGGCCGGCGGACGCACGGTGACCGGCGGGGCGCCGCGCTACCTGCAGGGCTCGATGCTGGTGACCGATCCGCGCACCGGCGCGGTGCGGGTGATGATCGGCGGGCGCAACTTCGCCGACAGCGAGTTCAATCGCGCGCTGCAGTCGCGCCGGCAGACCGGCTCTCTGTGGAAGCCGTTCGTGTACGTCACGGCGATCGATGACGGGCATCGGCCCAACGAGACGATCGTGGACGGGCCGCTGAATCTGCCCGGCGCGGACGCCGGGCAGATGTGGTCCCCGCAGAACTACGACAAGAAGTTCCGCGGCACCATCACCCTGCGCTACGCGTTGCAGCACTCGGTCAACGTCCCCGCGGTGAAGCTCGCGCAGCTCGAGGGCACGGCCCGCGTGGCCAGTTTCGCGCAGCGGCTCGGCATCAAGTCCCCGATCGTGCACGACCTGTCGATGGCGTTGGGCACCACCGAGGCCACGCTGATCGAGATGGTCAACGCCTACGGCACGATGGACAACGGCGGGGTAGCCGCCGCGCCCTACTGGGTGCAGCGCGTGGTCGATCGCAACGGCAAGTCCCTGGAGGTGACGCGCCCGCAGTTGCGCGAGGCGATTTCCGAGGGCACGGCGAGAACGATCACGTCGATGCTGCAGAGCGTGATGGACGGCGGCACCGGCTACGGGGCGCGGGCGGCGGGGTTCAGCGCGCCGGCCGCGGGCAAGACCGGCACCACCAGCGACTACACCGACGCGTGGTTCATCGGGTACACGACGAACCTGGTGGCCGGGGTCTGGGTGGGATTCGACCGCAAGGCCCGCCTGGGCGAAGGAATGACCGGCGGACGCGCGGCGTTGCCGGTGTGGGCCCAGTTCATGATCGGCGCGCAGGCCTCGATGCCGGCGACGGCGTTCCCGCAGCCCTCGGCGGTGTTGAGCCGGCTGGTCTGCCCGGTGAGCGGGGCGCTGGCGCGGAGCGAGTGTCCGCCGGCGCTGCCGCATACCTTCGTGGCCGGCGAGGAGCCGGCCGAGTTGTGCCCGGTGCACGGCGGCGACGCGGTGCGGCAGCCGTCCGACTCCGAGCCGATCCCCGCGCCCGAGACCGACGACGAGCATGCGGTACAGGCCGAACTCGACGATGCGGCCATGGCGGATCGTGCGGCGATCGAGGCGCCACCGCCGGCGCCGGCCAAACCCGCGCCGGCCAACAAGCCGCTGACCGCCCCCGTCCCGCGGAAGCGCTAGCTACACCTCGCGCGCGGCGCGTTCCAGCAGGGCTTCCGCTTCCGTTGTGCCCCACGGAGCGCTGCCCCCACGGGCGACGATGGCCAGCAAGCGGGAGGAGAGCGCGCCCACGGCGGTTCCGGCCGGGGCGAAGGCCACGGCGGCGGTCACCGCCGCGCTGCCGGTAGCGGCTCGCTCCGGCGAGTTGGCGAAAACCCGGGCTAGCACGTCGCCGGGCTTCACGCTATCCCCCACCCGCACCTTCAGGTCGAACCCGGCGCCCGGATCGATGACATCGTCGCGGGTCGCCCGGCCGGCGCCCATCGCCACGCCGGCGAGGCCCAGCCGCAGGGAGTCGATCTCGCGCACCACTCCGGGGGCGCTGGCGCGGACATCCACGGTGTGCGCGGACATCGCCAGCCGGGCCGGATCGTCGACCACGGCGGCGTCGCCGCCGTGCGCCTCGACCATCGCGCGGAACTTCGCCAGCCCGCTACCATCGGCGATGCGCGCGTCCATCGCCGCGGCGCCCTCGGCCAGCCCGGGCTGCGCGCCGACCAGCACCAGCATCGCGGCACCCAGCATCACCGTCTCCTCGCGGACGTCCGCGGGGCCTTCACCGCGGAGGATGGCCACGGATTCCGCGACTTCGTTGGCGTTGCCGATGGCGTGGCCCAGGGGCGCGTTCATGTCGGTGAGGATCGCCACGGCGCGGCGGCCGGCGGCGACGGTGGTGGCGACGAGACGCTCGGCGAGGGCCTCGGCCTCGGCGCGCGACTTCAGGAACGCCCCGGCGCCCACCTTCACGTCGTAGACCAGCGCGCGCGGTCCGGCGGCGATCTTCTTCGAGGCGATCGAGCTGACGATCAGCGGCAGCGACTCCACCGTCGCGGTGACGTCGCGCAATTCGTACAGCACGCTGTCGGCGGGCGCGAGGTCGGCGGACTGGCCGGCGATCGAGCAGCCCACCCGCTCGAGGATCGCGACGAACTCCTCGTAGGTGAGGCGAGTGCGGTAGCCGGGGATCGCCTCGAGCTTGTCGAGGGTGCCGCCGGTGTGGCCCAGCCCGCGGCCGCTGCACATCGGGACGATGACGCCGTTGGCGGCGACCAGCGGCGCCAGCGGCAGGGAGATCTTGTCGCCCACGCCGCCGGTGGAGTGCTTGTCGACGGTGGGCAGCGGCAGGTGCGAGAGGTCGAACATGCGCCCGCTGCCGGCGATCGAGAGGGTCAGCGTGGCCAGCTCGCGCGGGGCCAGCCCGCGGAAGAAGACCGTCATCAGGAACGCGGCGGCCTGGTACTCGGGGATGGTGCGCGCGGCGACGCCGCGGACGAACCAGTCGATCTGTGCGTCGGTCCACTCGGCGCCGTCGCGCTTGGCGCGCAGCAGGTCGACGGCGAGGAAGGGGGCGGTGTCGCTCAT
>JBKJUD010000154.1:0-12822 GCA_046590735.1 Candidatus Eiseniibacteriota bacterium
CATCGCCGCCTACAACGATCTCGACGGCGCGCGCGCTGCCATCCGCGCCGCGGGCGGCGACCTCGCCGCGATCATTGTCGAACCGGTCGCCGCCAACATGGGCGTCGTGGCGCCCGCGCCGGGGTTCCTCGCGCTGCTGCGCGACGAAGCGCACGCCGCCGGCGCGCTGCTGATCTTCGACGAGGTCATCACCGGATTCCGTGTCGCGCGCGGGGGCGCCACCGAGACCAGCGGCGTCGTCCCGGATCTCGTCACCCTCGGCAAGATCCTCGGCGGCGGATTGCCGGTGGGCTGCTACGGCGGACGTGCCGATCTGATGCAACGCGTCGCGCCGCTCGGCGACGTGTACCAAGCCGGAACCCTGGCGGGAAATCCGGTGGCGATGGCTGCCGGCCTCGCCACGCTCGACGCGCTGACGCCGGACGCATACGCCGCGCTGGACCGCGACGCCGCGCGCCTGGCGGACGGCCTCGTGGCCGCGGCCGCGGCGGCCGGCGTGCCGGTGACCGTGAATCGCGTGGCGTCGCTGCTGACGGTGTTCTTCCAGGCCGGCCCCGTTACCGACTACGCGAGCGCGGCCACCAGCGACACCGCGCGCTTCGCCCGGTTCTTCCACGCGATGCGCCGCCGCGGCGTGCTGCTGCCGCCGTCGCAATACGAAGCCTGGTTCGTCTCCACCGCCCACACCGATGACGATCTCGCGGCCACGCTGGACGCCGCCCGCGACGCCTTCGCCGACTGCGGCGCGTCCGCGTAACATTTCACGGAGGAGTTGTGCTCGATCCGAAGACCATCCGTTCCCGCACCGACGCGCTGCGCGCCACCCTGGCCGCCAAGCGCGTGGATGCCGACCTCGATCGCTGGCTGCAACTCGACGAGCGCCGCCGCGAACTGCTCGGCGAAGTGGAGGGCCTGCGCCACCAGCAGAAAGCCGCCAGCGACGGCATTGCCGCGGCCAAGAAGTCCGGCGGCGACGCCTCCGCGGTGCTGGCGCAGATGAAGGACATCGCCACCCGCCTCAAGGGCCTCGAGCGCGAGCTGGCCGAGGTCGAGCCGGCGCAGGAGGAGATCGCGCGCTGGTTCCCCAACATCGTGCACGAGTCGGTGCCGCACGGCGGCCCGGAGGCCAACCAGGTGCTGCGCCACTGGGGCGAAATCCCACGGAAAGACTTCGAGGTGCGCGCGCACTACGACATCGCCGAGGCGCTCGGCCTGCTCGATCTCGGGCGCGCCACCAAGATCAGCGGCAGCGGGTTCGTGTTGTGGAAGGGCACCGGCGCCAAGCTGCGGCGCGCGCTGATCCGCTTCATGCTCGACCTGCACGTCCACGAGCATGGCTACACCGAGGTGTCGCCGCCGTATCTCATCTCGCGCGAGTCGCTGTTCGGCACCGGGCAGTTGCCGAAACTCGAGGACGATATGTACCACGTCTCCAAGGACGACCTGTTCCTCAACCCGACGGCGGAAGTGCCGCTTACCAACATGTTCCGCGACGAGACCTTCGACGAGGATGAACTGCCGCTGAAGGTCACCGGGTACTGTCCGTCGTTCCGGCGCGAGGCGGGATCGGCCGGACGCGACACCCGCGGCATCGTCCGCGTGCACCAGTTCGACAAGGTGGAGATCGTCAAGATCACCACCGCGGAGTCCGGGTACGCGGAGCACGAGGCGCTGCTGCAGGACGCCGAGGACATCCTGCAGCGCCTCGGCGTGCCGTATCGCGTGGTGTTCATCGCCGATGGCGACATGGGCTTCAGCGGCGCCAAGCAGTGGGATCTCGAGCTGTACGCGGCGGGTGAGGGCGGACGCTGGCTCGAGGTCAGCTCGTGCTCGACGTTCGAGGAGTTCCAGGCCCGGCGCATCGGCATCCGCTACCGGCCCGGGGGGGCCGCCGGCAAGGCGCGCCTCGCGCATACCATGAACGCCAGCGGCGTGGCGCTGCCGCGCCTGATGGTGGCGCTGCTGGAGAACGGCCAGAATGCCGATGGCACGATCACCCTGCCCCCAGCCTTGGCGCCCTACATGGATGGCCTGACGGAGATCGCCTGACCGCGTGACCCCGCCCCCGCGCGATACGTCCCACGCGACGGATCGCGAACGCGCCCCGCACCATCGCGGCGCGTCCGCGACGGGATCCGCGCGCGGCGGCGGCCGGCGGCGCTGGTTCGGCGGGGAGAAAAAGACCGCCGGCCGCGGGCCGGGATCGCGCCGCCGCCGCTCCGACTCGCCGCTCGGCCACGCGGGCATGGGACTGCCGACGGTCCTGCGCGGGTACCTGCTCATCGGCTCGATCCTTCTGATCGGCGCCGTCTTCCTCTACACCAATAACCTGATCGAGCGTCTCAACGCGCAGGCCGACTTCTTCTCCGCGCTGCTCGCGCGCTTCCTCGCCACCGCCGCGATCCCCGCCACGCAGAACGAGCAGGTCGCCGAGGTCGTCCGCCAGATGACCGACCAACTCGAGTTTCCGGTCATCGTGACCGACGCGGCGGGGCGTCCGATCGGCTGGACCACGCACGGCACCGGTATCGATCCGAACTCGGTGACGGTGGAGGAGCAGATGAACATGGACCCGGCGCATCCGCCGCCGGGCCCGCTCACCCGCCTGGTCACGCTCACCCGGCTGATGGATCGCCGGCACGCGCCGGTGCCGATGCTGAATCCGCAGACCGGCTCGATCGAAGGCTACGTGCACTACGGCGAATCCGGCGTGATCGGCGAACTGCGCTGGTATCCGGTGGCCGAGATCGTCGCCATGTTCATCTTCGGCCTGGTCGGCTACTGGGGCTTCGTCACCATGAAACGCAGCGAGCAGCGCTCGATCTGGGTGGGCATGGCGATGGAGACCGCGCACCAACTCGGCACGCCGGTATCCTCGCTGCTGGGCTGGACCGAACTGCTGCGCGATCGCCTGGGACTGGCGCCCGACACCCCCCCGCGGGCCCTGCTGCCGGCGGCCGGCGAGTCCGGCGCTGCCGTCGAGATGGTGGAAATGGACCGCGCGCTCGCCGACGAAATCCTCTACGAAATGGAGCGCGATCTCGAGCGCGTCCAGAAGGTCGCCAACCGGTTCGGCCACATCGGCTCGGTGCCGCATCTGGTGGACGACGATATCGTGCCGCTGGTCCACGAGACGGTGGAGTACGTGCGCCGCCGGCTGCCGCGGCTGGGATTGAACGTCGAGCTGCGGGCCGAATACCAGGCGGTGCCGCCGGTGAGCGTCAACCGCGAGCTGTTCGGCTGGGCGATGGAGAATCTCCTGAAGAACGCCGTCGACGCCGTCGACGACGAGCGCCCGCTGGTCATCCAGGTGAGCGTCTCCAAGCGCCCCGAATCCGAGACCGTCGAGGTGGTGGTGCAGGATACCGGGCGGGGCATGACCGCCGCCGAGCAGCACCGCGCCTTCTCGCCGGGGTACACCACCAAGTCGGCGGGCTGGGGACTCGGGCTGACGCTCGTGCAGCGCATCGTCGAGGAGTACCATGGCGGCCGGGTGTGGATCCGCGAGAGCGCGCCCGGCGAGGGCACGACGTTCGTGATGTCGTTCCCCGTCTAGGCGAGCCGGGTAACCCTCCGGACAACCAGAAAGCGAGCCGATGGCCGAGGCACCGAAGAAAATCCTGTGGGCGGACGACGAGATCGACCTGTTGCGTCCGCACGTGCTGTACCTCGAGGCGCGCGGCTACGCGGTGTCGACGGTGGCCAATGGCCGCGACGCGGTCAAGCTGGCCCAGGGCGAACGCTTCGACTGCGTGCTGCTCGACGAGATGATGCCGGGCATGGACGGTCTCGCCACCCTCGCCGCGCTGCGCGAGTACGACCCGACGCTGCCGGTGATCATGGTGACCAAGAGCGAGGAAGAAGACCTGATGGAGTCGGCGTACGGCTCGCGCACCGACGACTTCCTCACCAAGCCGGTGAATCCCTCGCAGATTGTCTCGGCGCTCAAGCGGCTGCTCGAGGCGCGCGCGCTGCAGCAGTCGCAGCTGGCGCAGGACTACGCCGGTGACTTCGGCCGCCTGCGCGCGCTGCGCGATGAGCGGCAGGACCATGCCTCGTGGGCCCAGCTCTATCTCAAGATGCTGCAGTGGGAAATCTCGCTGACCCGGGTCAACGACGCCGGGCTGCGCGCCGCCCATGCCAACTTGCTGAAGGAAAGCAACGCCGACTTCTCGCGCGATGTCGAGGACAACTACTTCGCCTGGGTGCAGGACGGCAAGGGCCCGGTGTTCACGCGCGACGTGGTCGAGCGCTACTGCGCGCCGCCGCTGCGCGAGGGCAAGAAGGTCATGCTGGTGGTGGTCGACTGCATGCGGCTCGATCAATTCCTCACCATCGAGTCGTTGCTGGAGCCGTACTTCGCGATCGAGCGCGACCTGATCTACGCCAGCCTGCCCTCGGCGACGCCGTACTCGCGCAACTCCATCTTCGCCGGGCTGTGGCCGGAGCAGATCGCGCGCCAGTTCCCGCAGTGGTGGGACGAGGGCGCGCCGGCCGAGCGCAGCATGAACCGTCACGAGAAGGACCTGCTGGAGGCGCAGCTGCAGCGCCTGCGCATCCCGCTGTCGACCCCGCTGCGCTATCACAAGATCTACACCGCCGACGAGAGCCACGTCATCCGCCGGCAGGCGGCGAACTTCAAGTCGCACCAGTTCACCGCGCTGGTGTTCAACTTCCTCGACATCCTCGCGCACGGCCGCAGCGAATCGGAAATCCTGCTCGAGCTGGCGCCCGATGAGGCGGGGCTGCGCAGCGTGATGGCCTCGTGGTTCGTCCACTCGTCGCTGTTCGAGGTGCTCAAGGCCGCGTCGCTGGCCGGGACCACGGTGGTGATGACCACCGACCACGGCGCGACCATCGGGCAGCGCGCCGCGCAGGTGAAGGCGGACCGCAACGCATCGTCGAACCTGCGCTACAAGTACGGTAAAAACCTGGTGGTCGACAAGCGGCAGGCGTTCATCATCAAGAATCCGAGCGATGCGCGGCTGCCCAACGAGGGGCTCAACAAGAATTACATCATCGCCAAGGAAGATTTCTACTTCGTGTATCCCACCAACTACCACGAGTACGAGCGCCAGTTCCGCGGCAGCTTCCAGCACGGCGGCATCACGCTGGAGGAGCTGATCATCCCGTGCGCCGTGCTGACGCCGCGCGGATGATGTCGCCATCCGCGTACACGGTGGTGACGCGCTCGACCGACGAGACCGAGGCGCTGGGCGCGACGCTGGCCGCCTGCCTGATGCCGGGCGATGTCGTGCTGCTGACCGGGCCGCTGGGCGCCGGCAAGACCGCGCTGGTGCGCGGCGCGGCGCAGGCGCTGCACGTCGCCGCACGCGTGCGCAGTCCGACGTTCGTGTTCCTGCACGAGTATCCTGGGCCCGCGCCGGTGTTGCACGGGGACCTGTATCGTGTCGAGCAGGGCGCGGGCGCGGACCTCGGGCTCGAGGATCTCACCGCCGGGCACGCTATCTCCTTCATCGAGTGGGCGGAGCGGGCGCGCGGGCGGTTCGCCGCCGACGCGGTCGAGATCGTGATCACGATGGGGGAGGCGGACGACGATCGCGCGTTGCGCTTCCACGCCAGCGGCGGCCGCGGCGCGGCGATCATCGCGGCCTTGCGCGCGCGCTGCGAGGCGGCGGCATGCTGATCCTGGCCATCGAGACCGCAGTGCTGGCGGTGGGCATCGCCCTCGCCGAGGACGACGTCGTGCTCGACGAGGCGCTCGAGGCGCGCGCGGCGGCGGCGTCGGAGTCGTTGCTGTTCACCGTCGAGGCCGCGCTGGCGAGCGCGGGCCGCGTGGCCGCCGACATCGGCGGAATCGCCGTCACGCATGGGCCGGGGTCGTTCACCGGCGTGCGCGTCGGGCTGGCCGCGGCGCAGGGCCTGGCGCTGGGGTGGGACGTGCCACTGGTGTCGCTCTCGACGCTCGATGTCCTGCTCTGGCCGCATCTCGCGGGCGAGACGCTGGTCGTGGGTGCGCTCGATGCGCGCCGCCAGCAAGTGTACGTGGCCGCCGCGCGCGCGCTGCCCGCGACCGCCGCGGACGATGTCGCCCACGTGCTCGCGCCGCAGGTGGCGGCGCCCGAGGACATCGCGGCCGAGATCGCCGCGCTCGCCGCGGGACGGCCGGTGCTGTTCGTCGGCACCGGGGCGCGATTGCTGGCGCCGCACTGCGTCGCCGCGGGAGTGGGCGAGGCGCACTTCGGCGACCCCGCGTTCGACGTGCCGCGCCCCGCGACCCTCGCGCGCCTCGGCGGCGCACGCCTGCGCGCCGGGGGCGCGCATCCGCCCGAGCACGCCGATGCGCAGTACCTGCGCGGCGCCGACGCGCGCACGCTCGCCGAGCGCGCCGCGGCCCGCGGCGGCGGCTGACCGTGCTGCGCGAATCCGAACCCGCGCCCGCGCCGGCGCCCGGGATCCGCCCGATGACCGCGACCGACCTGCGCCGCGTGCTCGAACTCGAGCGCGACCTGTTCAGCGACCCGTGGCCCGAATCGCTCTTCCACGAGGAACTGCAGAAGCCGGAGATCGCGTTGCCGTTGGTGGCGGAGATCGACGGCCGCGTGGTGGGATATACGATGGTGGCGTGGGTGTACGACGAGGTCCACCTCGAGAACATCGCGGTGGATCGCGCCTGGTGGGGCCGGGGCATCGCGCAGGCCCTGCTCGACGACGCGCTGGCCCGCGCGGCCGCCCGGCAGGTGGACTCGATGTTGCTTGAGGTCCGGTCGGGAAACGACCGCGCGTTAAGGTTTTACGAGCGCAATGGGTTCGCCCGGCTGTCGGTGCGGCGCAGGTACTATCAGGACCCGGTTGAGGATGCTATCGTCATGAGCCGTTCCGTGCGCGGGCTCTCCGAGCCGGGCGCGGAGCCGTCCCCGGCGGGCTCGCCCGCCTGACCCCTGCGAGGCTGACACACGATGTCCTGGCTCAAGCGCACCCGCGCGGGATTGAAGTCGACCCCGCAGCGGCGCGAACTCCCCGACGGACTCTGGAACAAGTGTGATGGCTGCGGCGAGATCCTCTACCAGAAGGAACTCGATCGCCACATGTGGGTGTGTCCGAAGTGCGACCACCACTTCCGCATCTCCGCGCGCCAGTACATCGAGTTGCTCACCGACGAGAACTCCTTCGCCGAGATGTTCGCCGACGTGGTCTCCCTCGACCCGCTGAAGTTCCGCGACTCCAAGAAGTATCCGGACCGACTCAAGGCGGCCAAGGAGAAGACCGGTGAGCCCGAGGCGGTGATCACCGGCCGCGCACTGCTCGACGGCCATCCCTACGCGCTGGCGGTGATGGATTTCAGCTGGATGGGCGGCACGCTGGGCTCCGCGGTGGGCGAAAAAATCACCCGCACGATGGAACTCGCGTTGCGCGAGCGCATCCCGCTGGTGATCGTCTGCACCTCCGGCGGCGCGCGCATGCAGGAAGGCATCCTTTCGCTGATGCAGATGGCCAAGACTTCCGCCGCGCTCGCCGAGTTGCGCGAGGCGAACGTGCCGTACCTCGCGCTGCTCACCCACCCGACCACCGCCGGCGTCTCGGCCAGCTACGCCTCGCTCGGGGATCTCATCATCGCCGAGCCGAAGGCGCTGATCGGGTTCGCCGGCCCGCGCGTGATCGAGCAGACCATCAACCAGGAATTGCCGGCCGGCTTCCAGCGCTCGGAGTTCCTGCTCGACCACGGCCTGCTCGATGCCATCGTCAGCCGCACCGAGCTGCGCGCGCACCTCGCGATGCTGCTGTGGTTCTTCCGCACCGCGCCCGGCGCGTGGAACGCGGACACCGTGGAGGCGCTGCCCGAGGGCGCGCCGGTGCTCCCCACCTAGAGTCCCGCGACCCGCCATGGCTTTCGCTCCGCTGTCCGCCCCCGCCGTGCCGCCAATCGCCGGCCTCTCCTATGCCGAGCTGCTGCGCCGGCTCTACGCCTACGAGCGCAGCGGCATGCGCCTGGGCCTCGACGGCCCGCGCCGGCTGCACAACGCGCTCGGCGCCCCCGAGCAGGCCTTTCGCGCCATCCAGGTCGCGGGCACCAACGGCAAGGGCACCGCCGCCGCGTGCCTCGCCGCCATCCTCCGCGCCGCCGGCTGCCGTACCGGGCTGTACACCTCGCCGCACCTGCTCGACTTCTCCGAGCGCATTCGCGTCGATGGGCAGGCGCTGGCACGCGAGGCGGTCGAGCGGCACATGCGCGTCGCCGCGCCGGCCGCGGAAGCCGAGGGCGCCTCCTACTTCGAGACGGTCACCGCGCTGGGCGCGCTGGCGTTCCGCGAAGCGGCGGTCGAGTGGGCGGTGACCGAGGTGGGCATCGGCGGCCGGCTCGACGCCACGACAGTCTGGCCGTCGCTGCTGGGCGGCATCACCGCGATCGACTTCGACCACACGGAAATCCTCGGCGACACGCTGGAGGCGATCGCCGCCGAGAAGGCCGGCATCGCGCGCTCCGGCGGCGTGGTCATCAGCAGCGAATCGCGCGAGCCGGCGCGCACCGCGCTGGCCCACCAGGTCGCGCGGCGCGGCGCACGGTTGCTCGAGGAAGGCCGCGACTGGTCGGTGACCGTCACGCGCGTCGACGACGCGGGCGCGACGCTCGATATCCGGCTTCCCGACGGCGCGTGGTGGCGCGCGCTGCAGACCCCGCTGCTCGGCGCGCACCAGGCCCGCAACGCGGCGCTCGCCGCGGTGCTCGCGTGGGCCTGCGGCGACGCGCGCGTGGTCGAGGCCGCGGTCCGCGCGGGTCTCGCCCGCGTGAGCTGGCCGGGGCGCGGCCAGGTGATCGAGGTGGCGCGGCCCGGCGCCGCGCCGCGCCGCGTGCTGTGCGACGTGGCCCACAATCCTGCCGCCGCCGGCCGTCTCACCGACCTGCTGGCGCTGCTGTCGCCTCGGGGCCGCCGCCTCGCCTGTGTGGGCATGCTGGCGGACAAGGACGCCGCCGGGTTCGCCGCCGCCCTCGGGCCGGCGCTCGCGGGGGTGGTCGTGACCACGCCCGCCAGCGCGCGCGCGCGCACGGCCGCTGACCTGGCGGAGCTGTTCGCGCCGCACACGACGGTCCTCGCGGTGGAGCCCGCGGTGCCGGACGCGATCGCCGCCCTGCTGACCCTCGCGGACGACGGCGACGCGCTGTGTGTGGTGACCGGCTCGTGCTACACTGTCGGCGAGAGCCTGCCGGCGCTGGGCGTCGCCAACCTGGATGTCATCTGAACCCCGCCGGCGCGGGTGGTGGTGAACCGCTGAACGAGAGGAGTCGTCCCGCGTGGCCACAGTGAGTTTCACGCACATCGTCAAGACTTTCCCCAAGGCCACCATCCCCACGCTCAAGGACATCTCGCTCGACATCCGCGACCAGGAATTCGTCGTGCTGGTGGGCCCGTCCGGGTGCGGCAAGTCGACGCTGCTGCGCATCATCGCCGGACTCGAGGATCCCACCGCGGGCACCGTGCAGATCGACGGCAAGGACGTCACGTGGACGGCGCCGAAGGATCGCGACATCGCGATGGTGTTCCAGAACTACGCGCTCTATCCGCACATGGACGTGTTCGAGAACATGGCCTTCGGTCTGAAGCTGCGCAAGATGCCGAAGGACGAGATCCGCCGCCGCGTCGAGGACGCCGCCGACGTGCTCGGCATCCGCGAATTCCTGCAGCGCAAGCCCAAGGCGCTCTCCGGCGGCCAGCGACAGCGCGTCGCGCTCGGCCGCGCGATCGTGCGCAATCCGAAAGTCTTCCTCTTCGACGAACCGCTCTCCAACCTCGACGCCACCATGCGCGTGGCGATGCGCGCGGAACTGTCGCGCCTGCATCAGCGCCTCAAGGCGACCATGATCTATGTCACGCACGACCAGACCGAGGCGATGACCATGGGCGACCGCATCGTGGTCATGCGCGACGGCGTCATCCAGCAGGTCGCCGACCCGCTGACGCTGTACCAGGCGCCGGCGACACGGTTTGTCGCCAGCTTCATCGGCTCGCCGGCGATGAACTTCCTGCCCGGCCGCATCGGCGGCGACACGCCGGCGTTCGAGGCGGCGACCCTGCGCCTGCCGTTGCACGACGGGCTGGCGCAACGGGTGCAGGGCCATCACGGCGATGTCGTGCTCGGCATCCGTCCGGAGGACATCGGCGACGCCGCCACCGGCGCGCGCTGGGCCACCACCGACGACGTGGCCACCGTGCCCGCCCAGGTCGAACTGGTCGAGCCGATGGGCAACGAGACCTTTGTCCACGCGGCGTTGGCGCCCGGCATGACCGTGGTGTCGCGCAGCGGGTGGGCCACCGCCCCGCGCATCGGCGACCACGTCGAGGTCGCGCTCCGGCTCTCGCGGGCGCACCTCTTTCACGCCGAGAGCGGCGCCGCGTTCGTGTGACGCCGCATTCCGACTCCCGCGCGCCCGCCGGCCCGCCGCGCGCGATCGCGGCCGGCATGGACATCGGCGGCACCGCGGCGAAGGTCGGCTTGTGGGATTGCGCCGGCACCCCGCTGGCGGAGCGATGGATCGACACAACGGCGTCACCCGGCCCCGCCGCAGTTCTCACCCAGTTTGCCGGGGCCGTCGCCGCACTGCGCGCGGAGTGGCCGGGGAGCGTCCTGCGCGGCGTCGGGATCGCCTGCGCCGGTTTCGTGGACGCCGCCACCGGCATCGTCGAGGACTCGCCGAACCTGCCCGGCTTTCGGGGCGCGCCGCTGGCCGCGCTCGCGCGCGAGGCGTTCCCCGGCGTCGCGCTCGCCGTCGACAACGACGCCAACGCCTGCGCCTTCGCGGAGGTCACCGCCGGCGCGGCGCGCGGCGCGCGCCACGTGCTGTGCGTCACCTGGGGTACCGGGATCGGCGGGGCAGTGGTGCTCGAGGGCGCGCTGTGGCGAGGCGGCCGCGGCGCCGCCGGCGAAATCGGCCACATGGCCATCGCGCTGCGAGACGGCGCGCCGTGCGCGTGCGGCCGCCGCGGATGCATCGAGAGCGTGTGCTCCAGCGCCGCGCTGCTCGCCGCCGCCCGCGCGGCCGGCGTGACCGGCGACGGCGGCGCCCCGCCGCGCACCGTCGAGGAATTGGCCGCGTGCGCACACGCGGGCGATGCCGCCGCCCGCGCCATCTTGCAGCACGCCGCCGAGTCGCTCGGCGAGGCGATCGGGGGAGCGATCAACCTGCTCGACATCGACTGCTGCGTGCTCGGCGGCGGCATCGCGCGCGCCGGCGCGCTGGTGTTCGACGGCGTGCGCGCCGGCATCGCGGCACGCGCGGTGACCGCGGCCGGCCGCGCGACCCCGGTACTCGAGGCGGCATGGGGCGTGAGCGCCGGCTGGATCGGCGCGGCCCTCCTGGCGTGCGCCGCCGCCGAGGCACGCAGCGGGGCGCTTCGGACATGAGGTCGCGCACGCCGCCGCGCCACGGAATCCTTGTGCTGCTCGTGGCCCTGTTCGCCTTCGCGCCGCCGCCCGCCGCCGCCGCGACCTCCGATGTCTTCGACATTTCCGCGGACTCCGGGCAGTTGATCTCGCAGGGCCCCGAGGACATCCTCACCCTCAACGGCCACGTGCGCCTGGTCCACGGCACCACCGTCATCACCGCCGACACCGGCCAGTACCTGCGCGCCGCGCGGCAGGCGGTGATGAGCGGCCACGTCGTCGTGCAGGACAGCACGACGCACATCGAGGCCGACCTCGGCACCTACTATCGCGACCAGTCGCTGGCCATCCTCGAAGGGGGCGTCACCCTCACCGACAAGGACGTGCGCCTGACCTCGCAGCATCTCAGCTACGACCGCTCGACGCGCGTGGCCACTGCCTCCGGTTCCCCGCACCTGCGGCAGAAGGACCAGGAGCTGTGGGCGACCTCCGTCACCTGGCAGCGCGACACCGACACCGCGCTGGGCGACGGCGACGTGCACGGCATCGATCACAAGGAGCGCGTCGAGGTGTGGGGCGCGCACGTCGAGTACTCGCGCACGACCAAGTCCGGCGTGCTCGAGGGGTCGCCGCGCTTTCTCTCGACCGAGGAGGACAGCACCCAGACGCTGGTCAGCGCCCAGCGCCTGCGCTTCACCAACGAGCCGAAGGTGGTCACCGCGCTCGACTCCGTGCGCGTCACCCGCCGAAAGTTCAGCGCCCGCGCCGACACCCTGGTGCTGTACGACGCCGACAACCGCGCCGTCCTCACCGGGCACCCCGAGGCCTGGGACGACCAGGCCCACATCAGCGCCGACTCGCTCGACCTGACCTTCGTGAACCGCACCCTCGATCACGCGCGCGCCATCTCGACCGGCGACACCCCGGCGCACATCCGCTACGCGGGCGCGCCCTCCGACACCACCGGCCACGGCGGCAAGCGCAGCGGCCGTGGCACCGAGACGGTGGAACTGGAAGGCTCACGCCTGGCGGTCTCGTTCGTCGACGAGGAAGTGCGCACCATCGATGCCGCGCGGCCCGCGTCCGCCCGCTACGTCTACGAGGAACCCGGCCGCCCCGAGCGCACCGAGACAAACGACGTCCGCGGCGACTCGATGCACGCCGAGCTGTCCCCCTCCGAGGTCGAACTGGTCGTGGTCACCGGCGCGGCCAGCGGCGAATACCACTTCCATCCCAGCGATCAGCCCGCCAAGGACGATGTGGTCCGCTACAAGGCGCCGTGGATCGTCTTCCACGTTCCGCACGACCGCGTGGTGATGCGCGATGGCGCCGAGGTCACGCACGAGAAGACCATCCTGCAGGCGCCGGAGATCGCCTTCAACTCGCGCACCGAGGCGATGCAGGCCACCGGCGCGGTCACGCTGAACGATGGCAGCGAGGTGATCACCGGCACCGGCCTCATCTACGAGCTGAAGTCGGGAC
>JBKJUD010000216.1:0-5499 GCA_046590735.1 Candidatus Eiseniibacteriota bacterium
CACCTTCTCCCTGGCGCCCGAGGGCAAGGTGTCGGTGCGCGTGTACGATGCGTCGGGTCGTCTCGTCAGCACGGTCGTCGACAACGACTTCCGTTCGGCGGGCAACCACACCGAGAACTGGAACGCGTCTGGCCTCAAGGGTGGTGTCTACTTCTACCAGATCACGGCCAATGGCTTCAAGTCTGCGAAGAAGATCATCCTGGTCAACTAACACCGGATCGCGTCAGGTCGCGCCTCCCCCGGGAGTGTGTGGCCTGACGGCCGGTGGGTGACGTGCCGCGGCAACGCGGCCGGCCCACACCGGACGATCACGAGAAGGGGAGAGGCCTCCGGGCTTCTCCCCTTCATCGTTTGTCGCCCCGGTTCTCCTCCCAGATTCCCCCCGCGGCCGCTTGACAGCGCAGATACGTGTGCTAGCATGCGTCACCTTGTTGCTGCGTGTAGCGGCGGCGCATTCGGCATCGCAATCCCCCGCGATTCCGGGAGCGCCTCGAGCAGGTTGTCCCCGCTGAACCGCAAGTCGACGCGCCACCATTCCAGCGTGGCAAGTATTCCGAGTCCCGGAGGGTGCATGCCCCTGACACCTCGACGCGCCGTGTGGTCCCTCCCGAGCGCGGCGGTCGTTTGCTCCGCCGCCCTCGCCGCCGCATTGCTGGCGAGCGGATGCAAGGACGTGATCAACACCCAGGCGCCGCCGGTCTGTCCCGACAAGGCCCTCGCGTGGGTCTCCGGCGACACGCTGCACGCCGCCTTGCTGGCCGACCAGCCCGACGCCGCCTGCTGGAACAATCTGCCTGGACTCTCCGTGCCGCTGAGCGCCGCGCTCGGCTCGGCGGGTATCGGCGACGATCTCGCCCTGATGCACGGCTCCATCGCGCCGCAGTCGGTGACGGCCACGGTCAAGGCGATCTACACGCAGGGCACGACGCTGGAGAACTCGTTCGTCTACGTGCAGGTCTCCTGGACCGACCCGTCCGCGACCCACGATGCGGGCCGCGGCAGCTGGCACTTCGGGTCGCTGGGCAGCACCGACCCGATGGCCCCGGCGGGATGGAGCCAGTGGGGCGACGACGACAAGCTGGCGATCATGTGGCCCATCGGCGCCACGGCGGACTCCGCGTTCAGCGCGACCGGCTGCGCGTACGCCTGTCACATGGCCGCCCCGATGAAGCCGTCGACCGGTGGGGCGGATGTCTGGTACTGGAAGGCTGGGGGCACCGGCCCGATTGCCTTCGCCGAGGACTGGAACGGCACCTCCACGGTCAACGTGGCGCCCGACGCCGATCGCTTCATCAGCAGCATGCCCGGCGATATCGCCAACAAGGCCGCCAGCGGCGGTCCCGGGCTGGTCAAGCAGCTCAACGCGCTGATGACCTACCGTCCCTTCGGTGACGACAGCACCACGCTCGACTCGACGCTGTACCTGCTCGCCACTGCGTCGCAGGTGATCGAGGGGCGCGCCACGCTGGGCGACTCGATCTACGTGAACGGGGTCACCGCCACCCAAGTGGCCGCGTGCATCACCTGTCACGCCGGCAACGGCAAGGGCGTCGCCAACCACGATCTGACCCAGGTGGGCCGCTCGTGGTCGCTCGAGCGATTCCAGCGCTACCAGTCCCGCCCCGACAGCACGGGGCACCCGGACTTTCGCAACCTCAACGTCTCGGAACAGCGCGGCTTGCTGGCGCGGCTGCGGGCGTTCACCAACATCCCGCGCCGCTCGCTCAACCGGCCCACCGGCAGCACGGCCGACCTGCGCATCCTGAACTGGGACGCGACCTACGACGCGGCCACCCATCGCTACACGATCATCTTCAAGCGCAAGCTCTCGACCGGCTTCGACTCCGATCGCGTGCTCGACCCGGCGAAGGCGCACCCGTTTGCGCTGGCCGTCATGGACCGCGACGCCGCGAACCACAGCGGATCGCAGGTCTACTACCTGGACTTCCGGCAACCCATCAAGCAGTAGTGCAGCACGGAGGTGGAGGCCAGGGCGGTGTCCCCCCCCGCGCCCCGCGTCTCACCCTTCGACGGCAGGGAGCGAATGTGCTAGAGTGGGGCATCCCCGCAGCACCTCTCTCCGCAGCTGCCCTCACCCCGCCGGACCGCCGCGCACGCGTGGTCGGTCCGAGGAATCCTTTGACAGCGGTTTACGGCCGTCGCTAGACTTCGCGACTCGTTTCCGCTGCGACAGTCTCCATCTTGCTATAAAGGAGTTTCGATGGCCCGGTGGCTGTCCCTGGTCCTTCTCGCAGTGCTGGTCGCGTCCGCCGTGGGTTGTCGCAAGGCCGTGGAATCCACAGTCGACCGCAACAAGCCCCCGAGCACGTGGATCACGTCCGCCCCCGCGGACAGCAGCGAAGGTCCCTACAAGTTCCACATCTACTGGGGCGGGACCGACCCGGACGGCGTCGTCGTCGGGTATCTCATCGCGGTCACCGACTCAGTGAACCTGCCCGAGCCGCCGCGCGTTGCGCCGGATCCGAAGGATCAGCTCGACACGCTGCGCGCCGACCCGCGCTTCACCACGCGCACCGACAGCCTGTTCACCTTCACGGCGAACGACCCGCTGGTGCTCGCCCACCGCGTCTACATCGCGGCGATCGACAACCAGGGCAAGTACGACCAACAGGCGCTGACCGTCGGGCACTTCATCTACTTCCTTGCGCGCAACCGGTTTGCGCCGCAGGTGTTCATCGACCGCGAGGTGATGAACTACCGCAACGAGGATCACGATTCCGATCACCCCGTCCTGGGCAACGGGCACCTGACCACCATCGTCGGGTACCAGGACACCATGCCCTCGAACTCCTCGATCCGCCTGCGCTGGCACGGCGCCGACCGGGACCCGGGCAGCCGCGTGGTCGGCTTCACCTATCACCTCGATCGCCCGATGTTCGCGTTGCCGGACCGCGGCAGCCACGAGGCGAAGTTCCCCGACACCTCCGTCGCGCCGGAAAGCTGCGCGCTGTGCCAAAGCTTCCTGCCCGACGGGCAGTACACGCTGACCGTCGACGCGACCGACGAGGCCGGGGCGAAGAGCGATCCAAGCTCGAACACCCCGGAGTCCTTTGTGGTGGGCTTCGACCCGGTCACCTTCCTGGTCTCCGGGTCCGAGGTGCGCGGCGACGTGACGCGGCCACTGAACTTCGGCGGCAGCTACCTGTACACGCCGCAGTCGCCGCTCTCGGGCATCAAGATCCCCGGTCGCGACCCCAGCCTGCCGATCTCGATGACGGTGCCCTACGTGGTGAACGCGACCACCGGGCGCCCGGACACCATCGCGGACTACGCCACCATCTCGTTCAACTTCGTGGCCGCCGATTCTGCCGGGGGCGATCGCGGCTTGGTGAGCCAGTGGCAACCGGCGGCGGGGCCGCAGACGGTCCACGAGTCCTACCAGCAGTATTACTCCGGCTTCGGCGACAACCAGGTCATCGCCCGCGGCCTGAACCCCGGGTTCAACTCCGGCCAGGTGGTGACGCTGGACGCGCCCGCGGAGATCGCCCAGTTCTCGTGGTCGTTCCCGCTCACCGGGTCGAACTACTCGGGGCAGAACCAGATTCGCGTGCGCTCGCGCGACCAGGGCACACGCTGGGATGGCATCCACACCTACTATCCGAACGCAGTGTTCGAGGTGAACCGCGCGCCGGTGTACGCGCTGCCCAGCACCTACCTGCAAGCCGGCGATGCCAACGGCCCGCTGGCCACGAATCCGAGGTTCTATGCAAGCGGGTCCGACGGTTCCGGGCCGTTCACGTCCGGCGCTTTGAGCATGATCGACCTGACCCCGGCCTCGCCGGTGCTGTGGGTGGTGTTCGGCCCGGACAGCGACCCGGATCCGCCCACGCCGGCGCCCAGTGACTGGGTGGCAAAGCGCGCGGTGCTGCAGGCGACCTCGGTCAACGGCCAGCCTGTTGTGGGTGAGTTGATCCTCGGGCAGTGGATTACCACCCACACCCAGGGCAGCACGGTGTCCCAGACCTCGTTCCCCGACCTCACGGACGGCACCACCTACCGGATGGATATCGCGCTGCGCGACCATGCCTCCCAGTGCGAGGGCTCCACCTGCGCGCTGGGCCGGAACTGGACGGCGTGGTCGGCCTACAAGCACGGGGCACTCGCCGCTCCATTGACGTTCACCGTGCGCGTGACGAGGTAGGGGGCGTCGAGGAGATGACGGTGTCGCAATTGCAGAAGATTCGCCCCAGCCTGGCGGTCGCGTGCGCGGTGACGGGGATCGCCGTCGCCCTCGCCGGGTTCGTCGCGGGGTGCGGGGGCAACAAGCCGGGGATCACGCGGCCGAACATGCGTCCGCACATCCAGCTGACCAACGGGCCGGTGGAGCGCTCGACGGAATTCTATTCGATTCCGTTCACCTGGAGCGCGTTTGACGAGGACGGCACCGTCGACAGCTTCCAGTACACCATCGACACCATCGACACCATGTGGACGGGGACGTCCGAGCACACGCAGGCGGTGATCTTCACCGCCACCACCAAGGCCGACAGCGTCACCTTCACCGACTGGCACACGTTCTACGTGAAGGCGATCGACAACCTCGGCGCCGAGTCCGATCCCGCGTTCGTCACTTTCAACGCGAAGACGATCGCGCCGGTGACCCGTTTCACCTCGCCGCTGCGCGTGAAGAATGGCGATGGCTACAACTCGCCCCTGGTCGGCGGTCCGTCGATCAAGCTGCAGTGGGTGGGCTCCGACGCCGACGGGGTGCGGACCAAGCGACCGGTGGGCTATTACCTCACGCGCCTGCAGACCGAGTCCAACTTCGCAGGGCGCTGGAGCCGCAAGGATTCGCTCTCGTACTTCCTCAGCGGCAAGGGCGCGTTCCGCGGTTTCGTGCCGCAGACCTACTACACCACGCGCCTCGACACCACCTTCAACGACCTCGCCTCCATCGGCCAGCGCAAGAACTGGATCTTCGGCATCCAGGCAGTCGACGAGGCCGGCGCCGTGGAACCCGACTTCAACGGGCCCTACGACGGCGCGGGCGGCAACGTGTTCTTCTTCCAGGCGCAGGGCAACCTGCAGGGTCCGACGCTCAGCGTCTTCTCGGTGGCGATCGGCTTCTTCACCCTGCAGGGCATCCAGCGCGACTCCTCGCAGTACGTCTTCGATCGCCCAATCGACCTGATCTGGGGCGCCGACGCGTCCGAGTATGGCGCCGAAGTCGATGGCTACCGCTGGGGCGTCGACGTGCAGGACATCACCAATGACGCCGACCCGGGCTGGGGGAGCGGCTGGACCAAGGGCCTCACCGCCGTCAACGGGATCAAGTTCACCGATCACACGGCGTCGCTGCACGACATCATCATCCAGGCCCGCGACACCAACGGCAACATCACCACGGCGATCATCCGGTTGACGCTGGTCGACTTCCCGCTCGATCTCGACGTGTTGTTCGTCGATGACCGCAAGGACGAGGACCGGCTCGCCGGCAACGGGCGCAATCCGACCGACGCCGAACACCAGGGCTTCATG
>JBKJUD010000308.1:0-8049 GCA_046590735.1 Candidatus Eiseniibacteriota bacterium
ACCGACAGCCCACAGCGCCGTCGTCGTCGTCCACACCGCGAGGCCGGCCGCACCGAACGCGAACACCGCGGTCCACAGATACATGATCACGACGGCCCGGCGGTGCGAGTGGCCCAGCTGCAGCAGGCGGTGGTGCAGGTGGTGGCGATCGGCCTGGAAGGGAGACCGTCCGGCCCCGACCCGGCGGACCACGGCGAGCACCATGTCGAGCAGGTCGCCCATCGTCACGCCGCGGCCGGAGCCCAGGTTGAGGGTCAGTCCCTCGATGCCCGGCGCGGTGGCGGCGCGCACGAAGCCGTCGGCGGTGTCGGCGACGAAGTTCATGTCGCGCACCGGATCGAGCGAGCCCACCTTGATCACGTCGCGGGTCAGCGCCTGGGTCAGCACCGTCGGCAGGAACGCGCGCGCCGACTGCCGCGGGCCGTAGGTGTTGAACGGCCGGATCGTCGTGACCGGCGTGCCGAACGAACGATAGTAGGACTCGGCGAGCTTGTCGGCGCCGATCTTGGTCGCGCTGTAGGGCGACTGGCCCTGCAGCGGATGCTTCTCGTCGATGGGCGTGTAGAGCGCGGTGCCGTAGGTCTCGGAAGTGGACGTGTGCAACACGCGCGCGGTGCCGTGGTGCCGCGCCGCCTCGAGGATGTTCAGCGTGCCGCTGATGTTCGTCGAGACGTACTCGGCCGGCGCCACATAGGAATAGGGAATGGGAATCAGCGCGGCCAGATGGAACACCACGTCGCAGCCGCCCACGATGCGCTGCACGAAGAACGGATCGCGGATGTCGCCGCTGACCACGTCGAGCGCGTCGCGCACGCCGGCGTCGAGCTTCTCGAGGTGGGCCCAATCGTTGCGGCCGTTGTAGTGCACCAGGGCCCGGACCTTCGCCCCCTCCCGCACGAGCTGTTCGGTGAGATGGCTGCCGATGAAACCGCCCGCGCCGGTGACGAGGACGGGGCAGCCGTGCAGGGATTCGGGCATGGAACTCCTTTCCGATGCGTGGCCGGCGGGAGCCGGGAGCGGGCGCCGGGTGCGGGGAGACACGCAGCGGCGGGGCGCAGTATAGCAACGGCGGTATCGGCCAGTCGCGGGTGTCGTCCCGCAGGAAAAACGCGGCCGCACGCCGGGAGCGACGCCGCGGACCCGCACTGTCACGCGATACTACCGCCGGCCTCCAGATTGGAGCCGGCCAGCCGATAACCAGTCATGCGCCGCCCCACGGAGGGATGGCCACGGAGTCGAGTCCGTCACCCGAGACCGAGCAAGCGTTTGCTTCTCAAGAAGATACCGTCGTTTCGGACGCCATGGAGCCGGCTCCTCTCACGGGGGTCGCCAGAATCCCGCCCGCACACCGCGGGCGGCGCCGGTCCCGTGCTGCCCGGGGACGATCCCCAAGCGCGGCTCTCCACCTTCGACCGCATGTCGCCCTTGCTCCACGGGCTTGCCGCCGGGCTGATCTTTACGCTGGTGACGTCGGTCTGCCTGGTGAGCGCCGATCGAGTCGGACGCCGGCTGTTCCACGAGAGCATCGTCGAGGAGCTGACCTCGATCGCGCAGGTCGCCGCCCAGCGCGTGGACCCGGAAGCCCACGCCCGGCTGACCGCCACGGGGCGGCTCAATAGCCCGGAATATCGCCGCGTCGTGCAGCCTCTGGTGGACATCGCGCGCGCCACGCCGCAGATCAAGTACGTCTACACCGTGCACCGCAGCGACGAGGGCCCGCGGTTCGGGCTCGATGCGGCGACGCCCGGCGACCACGATGGCGACGGCGTCGAGGACCAGTCGGGCCTCGGAGAAATCTACGAAGACCCCGACCCGATGATGTTCGTCGCGCTGCAGACCGGCAAGGTGACAGTCTCGACGGCGCCCTACACCGACAAGTGGGGCACCTACCTTTCCGCCTACGCCCCGGTGCGCCACCGCGATGGGCGGCTGGAGTGCATCCTCGGCATCGACATGAAGGCGGAGACCTACGTCGCGCGCCTGCACGAGATGGATCGCGCGGCGCTGCTGGGCCTGCTGCTGTCGGCAATCGCCTCGCTGGGCTTCGGCGCCGCGGTGTTCGGCATCCAGCGGCGCCGGCGCATCGCCCTGTTGTTCCTGCGGCGCGCGGCGCGCGGCCGCGACGTGTCGCTGGCGCTGGCCACCCGTCTGGCCGCGTCCTCCACCAGCCACGAGGCGGCCCGCGCGGTGAACGACGCGCTCGACGACGTCTCGGAAGTCTCGCGCTCGGCGGTGCTGCTCTATGACGACGAGGGCGTGTACCGATTCGTGGGATGGCGCGGCATTTCCGAGGGCTTCCGCCGCGCCATCGAGGAGCAGCGTCCCTGGCCGCGGGAAGCCATGCCCCTGCACCCCGTCGTCGTCGAGGATGTCCTGGACACTCCGGCGATCGCGCACTTCCACGAAATCTTCGTGCGCGAGGGGATCGGCACGTTGGCGTTCATCCCGGTGTGCACCGAGGATGGGATCGCCGGCATGCTGATCCTCTACGAAACAGCGCCTGGCTCCCTGACCGCCGAGCGCGTCGCGGCGGCCGAAGGGCCGGCGGCGGCGCTGGGCATGGCGGTCGCCCGCATTCTCGCCCAAGAGCGTCTCGCCGAGCGGCGCACCGATCTCGAGCGGCTGGCGATGGCGATGGATGCCGCCGGCGACGCCATGTTCATCACCGATGCCGCGTGCCGCATCCTGCGCGCCAACCCCGCGTTCACCGAGCAATCGGGCTGGCCGCTGCACGAGGCGCTCGGCCAGGCGCCAACGATTCTGCGCTCCGGCCGCACCAGCGCGGGCGACTACGCCACGATGTGGGCCGCGATCCAGTCCGGCCACCGGTGGCAGGGTCGCTTCCTCAACCGCCGGCGCGTCGCCGGGCCGCAGCAGCAGTCCACGACGCAGGTCGCGGTCGCTTGGCAGGACGACCCGACGCTCTACTGGGTCGACTCCACCATCACCCCGATCCAGCGCGCGGATGGCACCCTCGATGGCTACATCGTCGTGCAGCGCGATGTCACCGCGCAGGTCCTGCACGAGGAGGCCGAGGCCCGTGCGCGCATCGGCGCCGAGATCAAGCTGGGCGTCGCGCACGCGCTGTCGCGGCCGGAGGCCATCGGGGCGCGGCTGCAGGCGGCCCTCGAGAGTTGCACGGCCCAGCCCGGCTATCGCTCCACTGGCGGCGTGTACCTGCTGGACTCGCTCGACGCCTGCATGACGCGCGACGACGGCGCGGTGCGGCTGTGCGACGACGTCCCGTCGGCCCCGTCGTTGACCAACGCCGACGAATGTCTGTGCCGAACGGTCGCCCACGCGAGCACCGTCATGAGCGTGGACTCCTGCGAGGACACGCGGTGCGCCGCATGGTCCGGCACGCCGCACGGGCATGAGTTCGTCCCGCTGATCCCCACCGCGGGATCGGACCAGGGCTGCGTTGGCGTGATGCGGCTCGACCGCAACGCCGCCATGCGGCAGGACGCGGTCGTCACCGCCACGCTCGACTCCATCGGCAGCCTGCTGGCCACCACCATCCTGCAAGATCGCGCGGCGTGCGCCGCCGACGAATCGCGCCGCCGCGCCGAGGAAGCGACCCGCGCCAAGAGCGAATTCCTCGCCACCATGAGTCACGAGATCCGCACGCCGATGAACGGCGTGCTCGGCATGGTCTCGCTGCTGCTGGGCACCGATCTCGACGAGGAGCAGCTCGATTACGCCAACACCATTCACTCCTCCGGCGAGGCGCTGCTGGCGATCATCAACGACATCCTCGATTTCTCAAAAGTCGAGGCCGGCCGGCTGCAACTGGAGAGCGCGCCCTTCGCGCTGCCGACGGTCGTGCGCGAGGTCGAGCACCTGCTGTCGGGCCAGGCGCACGCCAAGGGGCTGGAGATCCGCGTCGACATCGACCCGAGCGTGCCCGCGTATGTGGTGGGCGATTCGGGACGCATCCGCCAGATCTTGCTGAATCTCGCGGGCAATGCGATGAAGTTCACCGCGCAGGGCGGCGTGACGATCGCCGCGCGCGCGCATCCGCTCGAGGACGGCCGCAGCGCCGTGCGCATCGAGGTGCGCGACACCGGCATCGGCATCTCGCGCGAGGCGCTGGCCAAGTTGTTCCAGGCGTTCACGCAGGCCGACGCCTCGATGGCGCGCCGCTACGGCGGCACCGGCCTGGGCCTGGCGATCTGCAAGCGCCTGGTCGAACTCATGGGCGGCGAGATCGCGGCCGACAGCGCGCCCTCGGCCGGTTCGACGTTCTGGTTCGTGCTGCCGCTGGAGCTGACCGAGGCGCCGCCGCAGGAGGATGCGGTCGTGCAACTCGCCGCCGCACCGGTGGTGCGCGCCGGGCTGCGCGTGCTGCTCGCCGAGGACAACGTGGTCAACCAGAAGGTGGCCGTGCGCATGCTCGAGCGCTTCGGCTGCCGCGTCGATGTCGCCGGCAACGGCGTCGAGGCGATCGAGATGCACGCGCGCTTCGGCTACGACGTGATCTTCATGGACTGGCAGATGCCGGAGATGGACGGCGTCGAGGCCACCCGGCAACTCCGCGGCAACGCCCGCGTGCGCCGCGCCCCGATCATCGCGATGACCGCCAACACCATGCAGGGCGACCGCGAGGCCTGTCTTGCCGCCGGCATGGACGACTACGTGTCGAAGCCATTCCAGCCCGACCGGCTGCGCGACGTGCTGGTGCGCTGGGCGGACGCGGCGTAGGCACAGCGGACCTCGACCGGCCCCGCTCGGCTTCGTAGACTCCCCCTCGTCCCGTCCCCCGATGCGCGCCGAGGAACCCCGTCCATGTCCGAGCACACCATCACCGATGTCTCCGCGCTCGAGCGGCTCTACGGCGTGCCAGGCGCCACCGCGCTCGCCAAGGTGGTTGACCACGTGCACCCGCTGTACGCAGCGTTCATCGAGGCGTCGCCGTTCCTGGTGCTGGCGACGGTCGGTCCCGGCGGGCTCGACACCTCGCCACGCGGCGATACGCCGGGCTTCGCGACCGTCGAGACCCCCCGCACCCTGCTGCTGCCCGATCGCCGCGGCAACAACCGCCTCGACTCGCTGCGCAACATCGTGCGGGATCCGCGGGTGGCGCTGCTGTTCTGCGTCCCCGGCGTCGGCGAAACGCTGCGGGTCAACGGCCGGGCGACGGTCTCGACCGATCCCGCGCTGCTGTCGCGCTTCGCCGTCGACGGCAAGGAGCCGCGCACCGTGGTCGTGATCGCCGTCGACACCGTCTTCTTCCAGTGCTCGCGTGCCCTGGTGCGCGGCCACCTGTGGGACCCCAGCCGTCACCTCGCCCGCGAGGCACTGCCGAGCACCGGCGAGATCCTCGCCGCCCTCAGCGCGGGCGCCATCGACGGGCCCGGCTACGACCGCGACCTGCCGGGCCGGGTGGCGACCACGCTCTACTGAGGGGACCGCTGTGGAAGAGCTTCTGCCCTGCGGACCCTTCCGGACCCCACTTCTGCTACACTGCACCGTATCCTGCGTATCACCTTGCGAGGCGCATACGCCTGTTGATTCGTTAACGAAGGGAATTACCTGCCGTTTTCCTCACTGAAGTTGCACCCCACGCTGCTCGCCGGTCTCAAGGACCTCGGGTACGCCCGGCCGACGCCGATCCAGGCCGACGCCATTCCGCCCGCGATGCTGGGCAAGGACATTCTCGCGTCGGCGCAGACCGGCAGCGGCAAGACCGCCGCGTTCCTGTTGCCGATCCTGCATCGCCTGATCGCCAAGCCTCGCGGCGTCACCCGTGCGCTGATCCTGACGCCGACCCGGGAGCTGGCCCAGCAGATCGTCGATGACCTCGAGGATCTCTCCACCCACACCGCGCTCACCGGCGCCGCCGTCTACGGCGGCGTGAAGCCGGGACCGCAGGAACACGCGTTCCGCCGCGGGGTCGATGTCATCGTCGCCACCCCGGGCCGTCTCATGGACCACGCGCGCTTCGGCTATGCCAAGATGCCGGGCATCGAGATCCTCGTGCTCGACGAGGCCGACCGCATGCTCGACATGGGCTTCCTGCCGGAGATCCGCAAGATCCTCCGCATGCTCCCGCCGAAGCGGCAGACGCTGTTCTTCAGCGCCACCATGCCGGCGCCGATCGCCATCCTCGCGCAGGAAATGCTGCTCAAGCCGGTGACCATCAACCTCGCGCGGCAAGCCGCGCCGGCGGTGGGCATCACGCAGGCGGTGTATCCGATTTCCCAGGACCTCAAGACCGGGCTGCTGCTGCATCTGCTCGAGCACGGGGACATGGACCAGGCGCTGGTGTTCACCCGCACCAAGCACCGGGCCGACCGTGTGGCGCGCTCGCTGCAGGCGGCGGGTGTGAAGGCCGCGCAGATTCACGGCAACCGTTCGCAGGCCCAGCGCACCCAGGCGCTGGCCGGCTTCAAGAGCGGCCGTCACCGCGTGCTCGTCGCCACCGACATCGCCGCGCGCGGCATCGACGTGGAGGAACTCGGGCACGTGGTCAACTTCGACGTGCCGCGGGCGCCGGAAGACTACATCCACCGCATCGGCCGCACCGGCCGCGCGGAGGCCACCGGCGATGCGTTCACCTTCTGCTCGCGCGAGGAGGAGGCCGAACTCAAGCGCATCGAGCGGACGCTCAACAAGCGCTTGCCGCGCGTCACCGTGCCGGACTTCGACTACAACGCGAAGCCCGCGCCGGTCCCACGCGCGCTGGTGCAGTCGGCCCCGTCGCGCTCCGCGGCGAACAACGGCCGGGGCGGCGGCGGCTCGTCGCGTTCGCACGCGCCGGCGCCGCGGTCCAAGCCGGCGAGGCCCGGGTTGCACGGCGAGCCGCTGAAGCCGCGGCCGCCCCGGCCCGCCGGTGACGGGCCGCATCGTTCGCTGGGGCCTCGCGCCGCGGCGGCCGAGAGCGGCGCGCGCGAGTTCGGCACCCGCAACAGCAGCGCCCGCAAGACCGGGGCGCGCAAGTCCGGCCGGCCCCCGCAGCGCGGCCGCTGATCTCACCCGGCGTGCGTCCCGGCCTGCGCGAGCGAGTTCTCGACCGCTTGGGTCTGGGCGCACCGCCGGCGTGCGATCCTGCCGGATTGCACGCGCTCTACCAGGCGTGGGGCCGCCACGTCCCCTTCGACAACCTGCGCAAGTTGATCGCCCTGCGCACCGATCCGCCCGCCACCCCGCTGCCCGGCCTCGACTCCACCGACTTCTTCGCCACCTGGCTCGAGCACGGCGCCGGCGGGACGTGCTGGGCGAGCAGCAATGCGCTGCATGACCTGCTGGTGGCGGTGGGGTTCGACGCGCGGCGCATCGCGGGGTCGATGCGCGACACCGGGACGCTCACGCACGGAAGCGTGCTGGTGCACCTGGATGGGGACTTCCTGGTCGACAGCTCGATGCTCACCGACGCGCCGGTGCCGGTCAGCCACGGGGCGGCGCGGCTGGACGACGGGCCCTTCGTCGTGGAGATCGAGCCGCTCGACGCGCTTTTCATTCTGTGGACGCGCATGCCCTCGTCGGATTCCTGGCTCCCGTGCCGCTTCCTCGTCGACCCGGATTCGCACGCCGCGCACGTCGAACGCTACGCGGCATCGCGTAGCCAGGGCGCGTTCAACCAGCGACTCTACCTGCGGCGCAACCGCCCGGGGGAGCAGATGATGCTCGCCGGGCCGTCGCTCACGGTGCGGTCCGCGAGCGGCATCGTGCAGCGCACGTTGTCGCCGGGCGAGCTGGTGGAGCTGCTGCACGACGAGTGCGGCATGTCCGACGCGCTGCTCACCCGCTTCATCGAGTGCGGGGCGCTGACCGAGTCGTTCGCGCCGATGGATACGCCGCCGCCGCCACTGTCCTCGTTGCCGCCCTCCTTGCGCTGAGCGCCGCGCCGGATTGTCGGACCCGCCCCGTACACTGCACGGCATGATCAAGCTCGTTCCCGATGAAGTGTGGATTTTCGATGCCGAGTGGGCCCCGGACCCGGTCTCTGGCCGCGCCGCCTACAACCTGCCGCCGGATCTGCCGGTGCGCGCGGTGCTCGACGAAATGTGGAAGCAGGGCGGCGGCACGCCCGAGGATCCGCGTCCGTAT
>JBKJUD010000417.1:0-2742 GCA_046590735.1 Candidatus Eiseniibacteriota bacterium
GTGGCAATCGCCTGCAAGCCGGCCACGCCGGCGCCGATGACCAGCACCCGCGAGGGCGCCAGGGTGCCCGCCGCGGTCATCATCAGCGGAAACATCTTGGCCGCGTGCGCGGCCGCCAGCACCACCGCCTTGTAGCCGGCGATGGTGCTCATCGAGGACAGCGCGTCCATCGACTGCGCCCGCGAGATGCGTGGCAGGCGCTCGATGGCGAAGGCGGTGATGCCGCGCGCGCGCAGCCGCTGGGCGAGATCGGAACCGCGGTCGCGCCCGAGGAACCCCAGCAGGGCGCTGCCCGCGGGCAGCAACTCGAGTTCATCCACTCCCCGGATTGCATCCGCACGCGGGGGCGACACCCGCAATGTCAGTGTCGCCCCCGCGAGGGTGTCCCGCGCATCGGCCGCGATGCGCGCGCCCGCCGTCACATAGGCCTCGTCGAGAAATCCCGCCGCCTGTCCCGCGCCGTGCTCGACCACGACCTCGTGGCCGGCGGCCGTGAGACGGGTGACCCCGTCGGGGACGAGGGCGACCCGGGTCTCCCCCGGCTCGGCCTCGCGTGGTACCGCGATGCGCATGACATTCCTCCCGCTGGCGTCGATCAATTCCTCATCCTGCACGGGAACGCCGCCAAAAGGCAACGTCCACGCGCGCGGATGGAGTCCTGCGTAGGCAGCGGCCGCAGGCCGGCGTTATACTGGGTGACCCGTGGACGGCCGGCCGGCGCGCTGCAACCGCACCACCCAGCCTCCCGCGGCCCCTCCGCACATCCGGAACGCGACAATCCGAGGTTCGCCCTGCCATGCGTCCCCTGTCCTTGCTCGTGGTGTTGTCGATGTCCGCGCTGATGCTCGGCGTGGCCCCGCCCTCGCCTGCCGGCACCCCGGTCCCCCCGCCCCTGATGCCCGACCGGCCGCATCACGCCGCCGACGGCGATGCGCCGCTGCCCTGGTGGCAGCATCCCTTGGGCGCGAGCGCCGCGCCGCGCACCACCGGCCCCTACGACGCGTTGTTCCCGCTGATGAACCTGCCGCCGGACACCGGCGTGTACTCGGAAATCTGCGGCGCGATGGATCCCGCCAACGGCCAGCACGTCGTGGTCGGCACCAACTCCTTCGTCGCACGTTCGACCGCGTGGTATGCCTCCGGCGATTTCGGGCGGACGTGGAGTTTCGGCTACCTGCCGCTCACGGTGAACGGCAAGACCTACGAGTTCGGCGCCGATCCCGCGGTCACCTGCGACCTGCAGGGACGCTTCTACTACGCGTATCTCGCGTACAACACGACGCGCTCGGGCACCGCGGTCACGGTGGCGCAGAGCGACGATCATGGCCACACTTGGACCCCCGTCGCCGCGGTGGAATCGCCCTCGTCCAGCGGCTACGCCGACGACAAGGAGTTCCTCGTCGCCGACAACACCGACTCGCCGTACCGCGGCCGCGTCTACCTGGCGTGGGATCGCGTGGTCACGAATCCGCTGCGCTACGTCGCGGTGGTCTCGCGCTCGCTCGACCGCGGCGCCACCTGGTCGGCGCCGGTGACCCTCGACGCGCGCGGGAGCAAGCAGTTGATCGGCTGCTACCCGGCCATCGGGCCGCACGGCGAGGTGGTCATCACATGGCACGCCTACGACCGCGACGAAGTGCAATGCGTGCGCTCGCTCGACGGAGGCGCGACGTGGTCGGCGGCCAGCGTGGTCGCGGTCACGCACTGCGGCTACGGCCACAATCTCCCGAACTATCCCTCGCGCACCATCGGTCCGTCGCAGTCCACGGACGCCGACCGCAGCAGCGGCGCGCATCGCGGACGCGTGTACACGGCCTTCGTCGACGCGCAGGGACTGGGCGACTTCGACATTTATGTCACATGGTCCGATGACGTCGGGGCCACGTGGTCGACGCCGCGGCGGCTCTACGCCGACGCGCAGCAGACCGACCAGTTCCTCCCGGCATGCGTGGTGAACGACGCCGACGGCAGCGTCACCGTTGGCTGGTACGACCGGCGCAACACCGGCAATACGTGGGCCGACTATTACCTGGCGCGTTCGCTCGACGGAGGCGCCACCTGGGAAGAGCAGCGGGTCACGCCGCAATCGCTCAACCCGTTCCTGTGCGTGGATGGCTTCGGCGACTACACCTGGCTGGCGACCTCCGCGGTGACCGGCCGCACGCTGCCGTTCTGGAGCGACAGCAGCGAGCCGCAAACGATGAACGCCGCCACCGCGCTGGCCGACGCCCCGTTGCTCACCTTCGCCGCGCCGGACTCGGGTGCCGTGCTGGTCGCCGGCACGCCGCAGCCGCTGGCGTGGACGCTCGCCGACAGCGCCGGCGTGGACTCCGTCGCGCTCTCTCTCAGCATCGATGCCGGGCACACCTTCGCCGAGCAGGCCCGCTATCGCGCGCTCGGCACCTCGGTCGCGACGGCCGGCTCGGGCAGCGCGTCGTGGACGCCGCCGCTGGTGGCCGCCGACTCGTGCGTGCTCGCCCTCGACGCGCGCAACGCGGTTGGCGTGCGCACGCGGCGGCTCTCGCGCGGGACGTTCGCGCTCCAGCTCCCGGTGACGATCCGCGCCCTCGGAATCCCGGACCCGCGCGCTGTCACGCTGTCGGCGCCAAGGTTTGTCGGCAGCGGCGGCGCCGCCTGCCGCGTGAGCGGCGCACGCGCCGACGCCGAAATCCGCTTCCGCCTGCTGCGTGCCGATGGCCGGGAGATTGCGCACGGCGCTGCGCGCGGCGGCGCCGCTTGGCA
>JBKJUD010000429.1:0-3241 GCA_046590735.1 Candidatus Eiseniibacteriota bacterium
TGCAGCTGTGTGCCGAAGACCCAGGTGGGGGCGAGCTGCACCCCGAGCGCCTCGGCGGCGCGATCGGTGGCGCGCAGGTCGTCGGCGCCGCGCTCGCAGGTGATCGCGAGGCGAAACGCAGACTCATCGAGGCCAACGCGCGTCGCCACCGCCGTCAACTGGGCGACATCGCCGATGTTGCCGCGCTCGCGCCAATGCGTGGCGAACACCGCGTCGCGGTACGGCGCGCCACGCCCCGCGCGTTCCGCGAACACGGAGCCGAGCAACGCGCAACGCGAATTGGCGCGAACGGCCGGCGGCGCGATCGGCAACGCCATCTCGTCAGCGAGGGCTTGGACGCGCTCGCTGATGCCGCCGCCGGGGTGGGGCTGCGCGGGCCGCGTCATCGCGGGATAGAGTTCCCACGGCAGCCAGCGGGCCTCGAGGCCGAACTCCGCATGCAGTCGCGCGGCGCGCGCGGTCGCGATGTAGACGTAGGGGCAGACGAAATCGAAGAAGATGTCGACGGTCACGGGTGTCCTGGGGAGCGGGCGGGGGCCGCTAGAGGTGGCGTAGCTCGCTGGGGGAATCCGGGTCCGCGATGGCCGGGTGTTCGTGATGCCAGGCCTGCTCGAGAATCTCCTGCGCCACCGAGCGGCCGCCGAGGCCGAACGCCAGCGCCAGGGCCAGCACCACGCCGCCGAAGAGGATCGAGAACGCATCGCGCACCACATCCGGCGCGAGGCCGAGATACTCCAGCGCGAGCGCGGTGGCGAACAACAGGATCAATCCCTCGACCGCGGTGCCGATCCAGCGGGCGCCGCGCAGGTGGGCGTTGGCCGCGGCAATCAGCGCGGCGCGGCCGAAGAAGCGGCTGATGATGTATCCGCCGGCGGCGATCACGAAGGCGACGATGAGCCGTTCCAGGAACGTGACGATCGAATTCACCGCGCTATCCACCGCCGGCACCTGGAGCGCGGAGAGGCCCTGCAGGATGCCGCCGGCGAGCACCAATCCAGAGGCCACCGAGGCGACGGCGTCCGACGGGGCGATCTCGCTGCCTCCTTGGCGCAGCAGGCGGGTCAGGCCGAGACGGTGCGAGGTCACATCGAACTGTATCCGGCGCAGCGAGGCACGCAGCAGCCAGCGCACCAGCGACGCCGCCAGCACGCCGAGCACCACGAAGACGATCGCGGCCACCGTGCGCGGCGCCAGCACCAGCACCGCATCCCACCAGCCACGGAAGGTGTCGGCGAGTCCCTGCAGGAAGACATCCATCGTTCAGTCCCTCCGGCCGCGCGCCGTGGCGCTCAGCGTTGCCATTCCCGCTCCAGCCCGGCCTTGCCGGCGACGAACGCGTCGGCCAGCGTGCGCGTGCCGGCCTCGACCTGGACCGCGTTCCACTCCGCGGACTCCAGCAGATAGGAGCCCACCTTGCCCATGTACAGCGGCGTCAGCGAGCGCAGCAGGTGCTCGCGCGCCATCGTCCGCCGATGGTAGCCCGCCGCGAACTGCGCCACCACCCGCACCCAGAGTTCGTCGGGGAAACGGAACGTCACCGACTTCAGGTGCGACATCGCGCCCAGCGTGCGCATGGTGTCCGGGCTGAGGATCTCGCGCCACACCGGCGGCAGCACGTTCTGCCCGTAGCGGAACGCGTTGATGATGCGCTCGACGTTCACATTGATCGGCTCGACGCTCACCGCATATTCGAACCCGTAGGCGGGCAGCGCGCGGACGCCACGCTGGCCGAACCACACCGCGGTGAGTTCGTCCATCAGCGCGAACACCGGGCCGACCGTCTCGACCACCAGGTCGGCGGGATCCGAGGGCTTGGCCGCGGGCGCGTGGATCTTCGCGCCGAGGAACGACTGCGCGAGCTTCCAGCCCTCGGCCAGCGCGTGCGTGACCAGCCAGACATCGATGGCGTAGCGCGAGACGTCGGTTTCCCACACGTCCTGCGCCAGCAGGTCGCGCACACGGCCGCCGGCGAGCGCGATGTCGCCGCCGGTGACCTGCCGCACGTCCACCCCGTAGAGTGCGCGGGTCAGGGGGTAGAGCAGCAGCGTGTTGAGCAGGCCGTCGTACTTGTGGCGCGCGTAGCGGGGGAGCACGAGATCGGCCTCGTCGTGCAGGATCGGATGCAGCAGTGACTCGATCCATTCGGGCGTGATGCTCTGCGTGTCGGCGTCGACGATGGCGATGGCGCGCGCGTCGAGGCGCTGCGCGGTTTCGAGGATGGTGCGGAAGGCGTTGCCGCGCGCCGGCACCCCGTCGTAGGACGTGACGATGCGGTGCACCGGGTATTGCGGGTGCTGCACGAACACGGTGTGCATGTCGCCGGTGTCGGTGTCCTGCGCGCGCTCGGGCGTGCCGTCGCTGCTGCCGCCATCGGAGTTCAGGATGACCGAGGTGAGGCCGGGAAAATACTTCTGCACGCCGGCGCTGACCGCGCGCAGCACGTGCGCGATCGAGTCGGCGTTGTTATAGGAGGGGATGCCGACGACGATGTCGGCGCGCCCGATCTCGCCAAGACGCGAGAGCAGCGCGGGACGGAGTACCGCCGGGCTGGCCATGGGCGGGACGTGCACCTCCTGTGTCACGTGGCGGCGGCGCCGGGATGGCGCGGGCTGCCGGGAGCCTAACAAACTCGGCGGCGCGGCGCCAGCGACGGCCGCATCGCACGGCTGAGGCTGACCGGGAGCGGTTGACGCGCAGCGACCGGCTGCCTAGCATCACCTCAAGGACGCGCGCCGCGCGTCGCGAGTGGGCAAGGCCCTGTGGCCGGGGGGAATGCACCATGCACAGTACAGGCGGAAGCGGCAGACGCCGCGCGGCATCCCGCGCAGGGAGCGCCGTCCTCGCAGGCTTGGTCGCGCTCGGCGCGTGGCCGGTGCACGCCCAGTCCCCCGGCACCAGCCCCGGCGACAAGTCCGCCGGCACGTTTTCCACCACCACCGGCGCGGCGTATGGGGCCAAGGGCGACAGCTATCTGCGCACCGCGCCCTCGCGCTGGGCGGACGCACTGTACGAGGACGTCTCCCCGCACGATCCGGATACGCTTGCGGTGTGGAAGGAGCGCGCCAAGAAGCCGGATGTCCTGCATCAAGTGCGCGCGGGCGTGCCGACTGTGTTCCGGTTGAGCACGTTGAACGAGTCGGTCCTCCGCCTGACGCTTCGCGCGGTGGGACACAGCGAGAAGCTGGCGCAGAGTACCCTGGCGGTCGAAGCCACCATCGATGGCGGCCCGGCGGTGGCGATG
>JBKJUD010000204.1:0-5114 GCA_046590735.1 Candidatus Eiseniibacteriota bacterium
TGCGAATTCGCATGGCGGGCCGTGCGCAGCGGCGCGGCGTTAGGCTTGACCCCGTGCGTCGCGCAGGGCGCGCGTCAGCGTACGGTCGAGGCTCGAGGCGAAGGCCTGACGCTCGCGGGCGCCGTACGGCCGCGGTCCGCCGGTGATCGTCCCGGCGCCGCGCAGCACGTCGAGCATGTTGCGCATCGCGAGCCGCTCGCCGACGTTCTCCGCGTCGAACCCCTCGCCGCGCTGGTCGAGCACCACCACGCCCTTCGCCACCAGCAGCGCGGCCAGCGGCACATCCGCGGTCACCGCAACGTCGCCTGGCGCCGCGTGCTCGGCGATGTAACGGTCCGCGACATCGAAGCCGCCGTCCACGCAGACGGTGCGCACGGTGTCGTGTCCCGGCGGCACCGCGAGCGAGCGATTGGCGACCAGCACCGTCGGCAACGTGAGGCGGCGCGCCGCGCGAAACACGATCTCCTTCAGGTCGCCCGGCGCCGCGTCGGCGTCGATCCACAGGGTGACGCCCATCGGCGCGTCGCGCCTACAGGTCCGCGAAGCGGTCGGTGGCCTGCACGAGCAGGTCTGTCGTCCCCTTCTCGGTGGCGGCATGGCCGGCGTTGGGCACGACGTGGAAATCCGCCTCGGGCCAGCGGCGGTGCAGCATCCACGCGGTGGTCATCGGGCACACGACATCGTAGCGGCCCTGGACGATGACCGCCGGGATGTGCCGGATCTTGTCGACGTCGTCGAGCAGTTGCTGCGGGTCGCGGAAGAAACCGTGGTGGACGAAGTAGTGGCACTCGATCCGCGCGAACGCCTCGGCGAACGCGTCGCCGCCGTAATGATCGATGACCTCCTGCGACTGCTCCAGAAAACTGGTCGACCCTTCCCACACGCTCCATGCGCGGGCCGCGCGCGCGCGCACCTCGGAATCCTCGCTGGTGAGGCGGCGATAGTAGGCCTGCAGCAAGTCGGCGCGTTCCTCGAAGGGAATCGGCTCGAGGTAATGCTCCCACGCGTCGGGGTAGATGAAGCTCGCGCCTTCCTGGTAGAACCAGCGGATTTCCTCGGGGCGCAGCAGGAAGATGCCGCGCAGCACCAGCGCCTTCACCCGCGACGGGTGCGACTGCGCGTAGGCCAGCGATAGCGTGCTCCCCCAACTCCCGCCGAACACCACCCAACTCTCGATGCCCAGCCGCTCGCGGATGCGCTCCATGTCCGCGACCAGGTCCCAGGTGGTGTTGGATTCCAGCGACGCGTGCGGCGAGCTCTTGCCGCTGCCGCGCTGGTCGAACAGGATGATCCGGTAGCGCGCGGGGTCGAAGAACTGCCGATGCGACGGGCTGGTGCCGCCGCCCGGCCCGCCGTGCACGAACACGATCGGCTTGCCATCGGGATTGCCGGACTCCTCGACGTACAGCGTGTGCGGCGTGCCGTCGACCGGCAGCGGGAAGCTGTTGTACGGCTCGATCGCGGGGTACGGCACTCGCATCGGGAGGAGTCCTCCGGTCCTGGGTCAGCCGGGCAGCCCGGCGCGCCTACTTGTGATCGTGCCCCTCGTGCTCGTCGTGCTCGTGCTCGCCGGCTTCCTTGTCCGGATCCTCCGGCGAATCCGGTGCCGCGGGGTTGCGCATGTTCTTCAGCATCCACTCCGCGTCGTCCACCAGGTCGCTCTTGGGGTAGCGGGCGATCAGCGCCTGGAAGGCCTTCTCGGCTGCGTCGTAGTCCTTGAGTTCCTCGGAGCTGACGAAGCCGATCATGAACTGCGCCTGCGCCGCGAGTTCGTTGGCGGGAAAGCCGTCGATCACCCGCTGGTACAGCTTGAGGCGCAGCTGGGCATCCTGCGTTTCCTGCGCGAGCTTGAACATCTCGTCGGCGGACGTGATCCCGCTGCCGCTAGCCAGCTCGGCGAACTTCGCGCTGTCGGCCACGACCTTCACGCCGTACGCCACCTTCAGGCTGTCGAGCATCGAGGTGTACAGGTCCTGCGAGCGCTCGTTGGAGATCTTGAACTCGATGGAGGTCCGCACGCCTTCCAGCGGACGCACGGTCACCGAGTCGTGCTGGTCGACCTGCAGGATGTGCCAGCCGCGCGGCGACTGCACCGGGTCGCTCACCTGCTTGGAGCCCAGGGTGAACGCAACCGCCGAGAGCTTCGGGTCGTTGGCGAAGGAGTCCGGCGCCACGCCGCCGGCGGTGAGGTAGCCGAGCCAGCCACCCGACGCCTTCGACAGCGGGTCGGTCGAGAACTTCTTCGCCGCTTCCTCGAAGTCCAGGCCCTTGGCGATCTGCGCGCGGGTGGACACCGCGGCCTTCTGCGTCGGCAGCAGGATGTGCCGCCAGGACACGCGCTCCGGCGAGGTGTAATCGGTGAGGTGCGCGGCATAGTACTGGGCGATTTCCTCGTCGCCGGGCTTCGAGCGGCCCACCACGACGTCATTGAAGTAGCCGCGCAGAATGATCGAGTTGCGCTGCTGGTCGAGCTGCCCCTTCACGTCGGCCTTCTTGTCGTAGCCGGCGAGCGTCGCCGAGCGCAGCCACACGCGCTCCTGCACCATGCGGTCGACGACGCTGTTGCGCGCCACGGCGGTCTGGAACTGCGCGCGCTGCATCTCCGGGTACTGCGCGATCTGCGCGTCGAGGTCGGCGACCGTGATCGGCTGGCCGTTGATGCTGGCGAGCACGGTGGTCGGCGGCCCCAGCACCTTGGTGGTATCGGACACGTTCGTCACCTTGAACGCGGTCTTCAGGCTATCGAGCATCGCGGTGTACAGCGCCTGCGAGCGCTCGTTGGAGATCTTGAACTCCACCGCGCTGCGCACGCCCTCGATGGGGCGGACGGTGTCGGGATCGTGCTGGTCGACCTTGATCAGGTGCCAGCCGTGCGAGGAGCGGATCGGCTGGCTGACCTCGCCCACCGGCGCCTTGAACGCGGCCTCGGCGAGGGCGGGGTCGGCGGCGTTGGAGTCCGGCGGCACGCCGCCGGCGTTGATGTAGCCAAGCCAGCCGCCGGCATCGCGCGAGATGGCGTCGGTGGAGAACTTGCGCGCCGCGGCCTCGAAGTCGAGGCCCTTGGTGATCTCGGCGCGCGCGGCGAGGGCCGCCTTCTCGGTCGGCACCAGGATGTGCCGCCACGCCACGCGCTCGGGCGTGGTGTACTCGGCCTTGTGCGAGTCATAGTATTGCTCGACTTCCTCGTCGCTGGCCTTGGCGCGGGCGGTCACCATGTCGGCGAAGTAGCCGCGCAGGATGATCGCCGAAGTCTGCAGGCGGATCTGCGAGGCGATCTCCGGCTTGCGGTCGAATCCGGCCGCGGTGGCCGACTTGATCCACACGCGTTCCTGGATCATGCGGTCGAGGACGTTGCGCTTGGCCTCGGGGGTCTGGAACTGCGACCGCTGCATCTCCGGGTACTGGGCGATCTGCGCGTCGAGGTCCGCCAGGGTGATGACATCGGCGCCGATGCGCGCCAGCACGGTGCTGGCCTGCGATGCGGCAGGCTTGGCCGCGGCGCGCTTGGCGGCGGACGACTTGGCCGCCGGCTTGGCGGCGGCCATCGCGCCCGGCACGACCGGCGCCAGCAAGCAGGTGAACGCCGCCGCGATCGCCGCGGCGGCGCGCAGAAGGTGCAGAGGCTTCATGGTCACGCGACGTCTCCTACTCGGTGTCCGTGTTGTCCTGGGGGGCTTCGGCGGGCGTAGCTTCGGCGGGCGCAGCTTCGACGACGGGAGCCGGTTCCGGGTTCGCGTCCTTCACCTGCACCTTGATGGAGGCGGAGATGTCGGCGTAGCACCGAATGGTCACGTCGAAATCGCCCAGCGTCTTGATCGGCTCGGCCAGCAGGATCTGCTTGCGCGCGAGGGTGAGGTTCTTCGCCTCGAGCGCCTCGTGGATGTCCTGCACGCTCACCGAGCCATACAGCTTCTCCTCGTCGCCGACCTGGCGCTCGAACACCAGCGACACGCCGCCGAGCAGCTTGGCGAGGGCCTCGGCGTTGCCGCGCTCGCGCGCGTCGCGGGCGACCTTGGCGCGCTCGAGTTGCACGAGCATGCGCTCGCCGACACCGCTGCGCGCGATCGCCTTGCGGTAGGGCAGCAGGTAGTTGCGGGCGTAGCCCGGCGCCACACGAACGGTGGCGCCGCGAATCCCGAGCCCGTCGACGTCTTCCAGCAGGATGACTTCTTGCGTCATGATCCCCTCACTCGCGACGCCGGTCCGCTGTCGCGTGGCGCCCCCGTGGCGTCACGCCGCGCATCCGCGGCCGGTCCGTCGCTTCGGTCCGAGTTCCTAGGTGGGACGCTCACCGCCCGCGTGCATCCGCGGCGTGTGCAGGCCCCGAAAATCCATCCACGTGTCGAGCAGGCCGAGGGCGATGGCGAACGCCGGCACCAAGGGCATTTCCGACACGACTCCGAGCACGAACAATCCGGTGGTGATGCAGACCTGTACGACGGTCGGCAATCCCCACGCGAGCAGGAAGTACCGCACGATCGCCAGTCCGACACCGCCATACAGTGCGACCATCACCAGCGCCAGGTTGAGACCCGCTGTCTGCACGTGTCCCTGCTGCGCCAGCGCCATCCCGACCCCCGCGAACAGGAGCCACACCGCGCCGGATGGCAGCCTCCAGTGACGGAAGCGCCCGTCCGGCAGCGCAGGACGTCCGAGCAGCGGGATCAGCACCTCCGCGAGCAGGAACACCGCGGTGGCGCTGCACAACAGGACGATCACGAGGGCCACGGGGTAGAACCGCATCCACAGGTCCTGGAACGTCGGCAGCGCATTCGAGAACTGGGGCGGCATGTAGCCCGCCGTCTTCACCGCCGCGACCGCCGCGAGCAGGATGTCCTCGACGGTGCCGCGGAATCCGAGGCCGTCGGTGAGAAACAACCCCACCGACACGAGCGCCGCGGGCGCCGCTCCCACCAGGCCGACGACGAAGGGCCCGAAGCCGCGGCCCACCGCGATCGCCATCGCCACGCCGCCCAGCCCGAAGGCATTCAACAGCACCAGCTGGAGGTTCGCGCAACAACACGCGTACCTCCAGCTGGTGCTGTTGAATGCCTTCGGGCTGGGCGGCGTGGCGATGGCGATCGCGGTGGGCCGCGGCTTCGGGCCCTTCGTCG
>JBKJUD010000291.1:0-10354 GCA_046590735.1 Candidatus Eiseniibacteriota bacterium
GTGACGAGATCGCCGAACCACATGTGACCTAGCTCGTGGGCCAACGTGGTGGCCAGCCAGCGGCGCTTCCCGAGCGTAGCGGAGGTGGCGTCGAGCAGGATCCCGGTGTCGACGAATGTGATCGCGCCGGGATTCTCCATCGCCCCGTACCAGTATTCGGGCACTGCGATGAGATCGAGCTTGGCAAAGGGATAGGGCCGCGCGAAGAACCGCTCGAGCGCCGCCAGCAGAGGGGGCGTGTACTGCGCGGCGAGTTGCGCCTGGGGCAATCCGCCTTTCGCGGTCACGACGCGCGTCGGGATCGAGCAGCCCGCCACCGACATCGTGTCGAAGGGCCCCGTCGCCAGTGCCACGAGGTACGACGGCATCGGCGGGGTGCGGGCGAACTCGACGACCTTGGTGCCGTCGGCGCGCGGCGTCTCGCGCACGATCGGCGCGTTGGAGAGTGCGAGATCGCCCACGGGCACGGTCAGCGTCAGTTGCCAGGGGATCTTGAACTGCGGTTCGTCCCAGCACGGGAACGCGCCGCGCGCGTCGATTGCCTCGAACTGCGTGAAGGTGTAGGCGTGGCCGCCAGTCTCGAGGCGATAGAGGCTGACCGCCTTGGTGTTGAAGTCGGTGGTGAAGTCGCAGTGCAGAGTGTAGCGGCCGGGCGCGAGGATCCGTGGGGCGCGCGCGCTCAGGATATCGTATTTCCCCATGGTCCACGTCAGCGGGACTGGCTGCGCCTTGGCCGCGCGCAGCGTGTACGTCATCGCGCGGAAGTCGCGCGCATGCAGCCGGATGGTGCGAGTGGGCACGGCGATGCGGATGTCGATATCGACCGATCCGCTGTACTCCCGCTTCGTGGCGTCGACGGTCAGCGCGCCGCGCTGCGCGGTGGGCACCACGAGGGTCCCCAGGCGCAGGGGATCGGTGGGTTGCGCGGCGTGGGCGACCCTGCGCGCGGCGGCAGCGAGGGACGGGAGGGGCGCGGACAGCCCCAGCAGGGCGGCCACGCCAAGGCCGAGAAGGACGCGGACGCGTGCAGGTGGCATCGACTCTCCGATGGGCGAGGGTGGGGTGGGACGGCGCGCCGATTCTCGGGGTCCGGCCGCGGGGCGTCAAGCGGCGGCGCGTGTCTCAGCGCGCCTTGAGACTCAGGGTCAGCGTGAACCGCGCCACCGGCTCCTCGCCGGAGCGCGAGGGCACGCGCGCGACGACCGACAGCGGCGCGGACACCCGCTCGGCGCTGTCGAGCGCCTGTGCCACCAGCGCCTCGGCCACGGCGCCCTCGGCGCAGGTGAAGAAACAGTCGCCGTCGGGCCGGCGCAGGAACTCCGCGCGCAGGTCCTGGAACACCAGCGACACTGGGCGGGGCGCACGGCGAATGTGCTGCTGCGCCAGCAGCCCCGCGGCGAGGTCGGCGCCGCAGACCAGCGCGCCGATGTACATCGAGCCGAGATGATTGCGCGTCAGCCAGTTCAGCGGGATGCGGATGGTCGCGCGTTCGCGATCCAGCTCCCGCACCGAGGGACCGGCGAGGAACAGCATCGGGATCCGCTGCGCGGCCAGGGTGCGGATGTACAGCGTCTCGCGGATCATGCGCGTGTCGAATCCTCGCCAGGTGATCGGGTCTACTGCGTCGTGATGGTCACGGCCTTGATGCGCGCGCGGTGGTTGTTGACCAGGTAGTCGAGGAAGTCCCCGAGGATCGAGCTGGTTTTCCACGTACCCCGTGTGACCAGCCGGCATTCCAGTGTGGCGTTGGCCGTGGACCAGCAGAAGTTGCGGGCGCCCGGCTTCGTGCCGGTGCTGTGGATCGTGCCCAGCCCGGATTGCGGTCCTTGCGCTGCACCTCCGCGATCACGAAGGTCGGGTGCGCGACACGTGTCAGACTCTTCACGATCTGGTCGCGCAGGGAGGTGCCTTTGTCCAGTGCACGATGACGATGATCTGCATGGTCGTCCTCCGGGATCCGGCCGTGCGGCCGGCGGGGGAGCGATCGTGCCCCGTCGCCGTCGCGCCATTGTGGCAGACGCCGGCCGCCGCCGCGACCGCGATCCGGTGCCCTCGTCCCCAGGACCGCGCACGAGCGGCGCGCCGGGGCAAGCCTTCCGCCGGGCTGCGTCGGCGTGCTACGGTCCCGTCATGTCCCTCCCTGTGCATCCCGCCCGTGGCGCCGCCAGCCGGTCGCCTGTCTTCGCCGTCCACGGCATGGTCGCCGCCGCGCAGCCGCTGGCGACGGAGACCGGCGTGGCGCTCCTGCGCGCCGGCGGTTCCGCGGTCGATGCCGCGATCGCCACCAACGCCGTGCTGGCGCTGCTGGAGCCGATGGCGTGCGGGCTCGGCGGGGACCTGTTCGCGCAGGTGTGGGACCCGTGGACCCGGCGCCTGGTCGGCTGCAACGCCTCCGGTCGCGCGCCGTGGCGCCTGACCCGCGAGGCGGTCACGCCCGCGCCCGATGGCACGATCCCGCTTCGCTCGCCGGCCTCGTGGACGACTCCGGGCTGCGCCGACGGCTGGCTCGCCCTGCATGCGCGTTACGGTCTGTTGCCGCTGGAGCAGGTGCTGGCGCCCGCCATCGCCTACGCCGAAGAGGGCGCGCCGGTCAGCCCGATCATCGCGCACGACTGGCAGCGCGCCGTCGACCTGGTGGGCGGCATGCCGGGATTCGCGGAGGTCTTCGCGCCGCAGGGCCGCGCGCCGCGCGCCGGCGAGCGGTTCGCCAACCCCGCGCTGGCCGCCACGCTCCGCACGCTGGCGCGCGAGGGCCGCGGGGCGCTCCTCGCCGACGGCGCGATCGGCGCGGCGCTCGTGCGTTACAGCGACGCGCAGGGCGGCTTCTTCAGCGCCGCCGATTTTGCCGCGCCGTCCGTGACCTGGGACGTGCCGCTCTCAGTCACCGTGGGCGACGTCGAACTCTGGGAGATGCCGCCCAACAGCCAGGGGCTCGCGGCGCTGCAGCAACTGCTGCTGCTCGAGGCCGCCGGCATCGCCGCCCACACCCGCGTCGACGCCGACTACTGGCATCTCCTGCTCGAGACCAAGAAGCTCGTCTACGCCGATCGCGCGCGGTTCTACGCCGACCCGGCCTTCGCGTCCATCCCGGTGGAGGAGCTGCTGTCGCCGTCGTATGCCGCGACGCGCGCGGCGCGCATCCGGCGCGACCGCGCCGCGTTCGACGATCCCGCCGGCACCGCGCCGGCGCTGGCGCGCGGCGACACCACCTACCTCTGCGCCGCCGACGACCGCGGCCTGATGGTCAGCTGGATCCAGAGCAACTACACCGGATTCGGCTCCGGCCACGTGGTGCCGGCGCTGGGCTATGGGCTGCAGAATCGCGGCGCGCTGTTCGCGCTCGACCCCGCGCATGCCAACGCGCTCGAGCCCGGCAAGCGGCCGTTCCACACCATCATCCCCGCCTTCGTCACGCGGCGGGGCGAGCCGTGGCTGGCGTTCGGCGTGATGGGCGGCGACCAGCAGGCGCAGGCGCATCCGCAGATTCTCCTGAACCTGCTGCAGCATGGGATGAACCTGCAGGAGGCCGGCGATGCGCCGCGCGTCCACCACGGCGGCTCCAGCGAGCCCACCGGCACCCGGATGCACGCCGGGGGCGAGGTGCATCTCGAGCCGGGCATCGCACCCCAGGTCGCCGAGGAGCTGGCGCGCCGCGGGCATCGCCTGGCGCCCGCACCGGTGGAGACCTTCGGCGGCTACCAAGCCCTCGCGCGCGATCCCGACTCCCGGGTGTATTGTGGGGCGACCGAAAGCCGCAAGGACGGCTGCGCCGCCGGCTACTGACGCGAGGACCCATGAACAACCTGACCCAAGGCCTCACCTTCGACGACGTGCTGCTGACCCCGAACTACAACGGCATTCGCTCGCGCCAGGACGTCACCACGCGCTCGGCGATGGGGCCCATCACCTTCGAGGCGCCGCTGATCAGCGCAAACATGGACACCATCACCGGGCTCGAGATGGCAAGCACCATGGCGCGGCTCGGCGGGCTGGGCATCCTGCACCGCTTCATGTCGGTCGAGCAGAACGTCGCCGACCTGCGCGCGGCCGGCGACCCGGAGCGCATCGGCGTGTCGATCGGCGTCGAGGAGTCCGGTCTCGAACGCGCCGAGGCGCTGGTCGCCGCCGGCGCCCGCATCCTCTGCGTCGACGTCGCGCACGGTCACTCGAAGCTGGTGAACCGCACCATCCGCAGCCTGCGCGCCAGCTACAAGGACGCCATCGTCATCATCGCCGGCAACGTCGCCACCTACGCCGGCGCCGACTACCTCGCCGCCGCCGGCGCCGACATCATCAAGGTCGGCATCGGCCCCGGCTCCGCCTGCACCACGCGGATCAAGACCGGCTTCGGCGTGCCGCAGCTCACCGCCATCATGTCGTGCCGCCAGGTCGATCGCGCGCTGATCGCCGACGGCGGTGTGCGCACGCCGGGCGACGCCGTGAAGGCGCTGGCCGCAGGCGCGGGCTTCGTGATGCTCGGCGGCATGCTGGCCGGCACCGAGGAGACGCCGGGCGAGGCGACCACGCGGGTGGCGCCGGATGGCAGCGCGGTGCGGGTGAAAGTGTTCCGCGGCATGGCCTCGCGCGAGGCCCAGGAAGACTTCATGGGCCAGATGGCCGATTGGAAGACCGCGGAAGGCGTGGCGATGGAGGTGCCGGTGCGCGGCTCGGCGGTGGACGTGATCCGCGATGTCATGGGCGGCATCCGCTCCGGGTTGACCTACTGCGGCGCGTCGACCATCGCCGAGATGCAGCGCAAGGCGCAGTTCATCGTCGTCACGCCTTCCGGCCGCGACGAGAGCCGCGCGCACGGCCTCGATTGGCTGGGACGCCCGGGCCGCTGAGCGAATCGCCGACAGGGAGCCATCGCGGGACGCGTTCCGCGGCGCGCCGAGGTTGTTTCCCCGCGGCACTTCGACTAGCGTGGCGCGCTTCGCCGGGACCGCGTCGGTCCCCTCACGACCCACGGAGAACATCACGATGAGCGCCACGCGCCACCCGCTGGACCGGTTCGGCATGATGGACCTTCTCGGCCTCGCCGGACGCGATGTCGCCGAGGGCCGGCGGCTGGGCGAGGGCGTCGCGCGTCCGGCGCAGCGCTCCTCCGAGCTGGTGGTCTGCGGGATGGGCGGATCCGCCATTGCCGGGGACCTCGTCGCGGCCTCGCTCGAGGGCCGCGCGGGGGCCGCGTTGCGGGTGCGCGTCTCGCGCGGGTACACGCTCGCCGGGCCGCCGCTGGCGCCGGATGCGCTGCTCGTGCTCTCCAGCTATTCGGGCGAGACCGAGGAGACGCTGTCGGTGCTGCGCGCGCTTCCGCGCGGCGTCACTCCGCTGGTGGTGACCTCGGGGGGCACGCTGCTCGCCGTCGCGCACGAGCGCGGATGGCCGGTGATCCGCCTGGAGACTGGCCGGCCGCCGCGGGCCGCCGTGTACTTCACGTGGTTCGCGCTGCTGGCGGCGTTGTCACGTGCCGGGATCGTGCCCTCCCTCGAAACGGAACTGGATGAAGCGCAGGCGGTGGCCGGCGAGACCGCGTGCCGCAATGCCCTCGGCGCCTCCGCCGACTGCCCGGCGCGCCAGCTCGCCGCGTTCCTGCATGCCGACGGCGCACCCGCGCTGCCGCTGCTGATCGCCACCACACCGGCCACCGCCGCCGTGGCGTTGCGGCTGCGGGGCGAGATCAACGAGAACGCCAAGCTGCCGGCATGGACGGCGCAGCTGCCCGAGATGCATCACAACGACGTCGTGGGGTGGACGCATCTGCCGGCGCCGGCGGCGTACCGCGCCGTGATTCTGCGCGACGTGGAGGCGCATCCGTCCCTGGCGCCGCGGGTCGCCGCCACGCGGCAGGTGTTCGAGGACGCGGGCATCCCGGTCACCAAGATTTCCGGCGAGGGCCAGGGCCGCCTCGCGCGGCTCGTGTCGCTGTCGCTCCTCGGCGACCACGCCAGCACGTACCTGGCGTTCCTGCGGGATCTCGATCCGACGCCCATCGACGTGATCAACACGGTGAAGGCGTACATGCAGGCGCATCCGCCCGCGTCCGGCTAGGGAGCCGCCGCCGGCGGCTCAGCGCATCGCCTCGGCCCGTCGCACCGCAAAGCTGTCGGGATGTGCCGCGAACGTGCGCCGCGTCGTCGCGCTGGCGAAGTAGTAGTCGCGCTTCTGGTATCGCGTGTGCGGCGACCGCGCGGTCAGCGCGAAGCGCGCGTGGGTCACCGGGTCCCCCAGGGTGTGCACGTACCGCACGGGCGCCGCGCGCAGGCGCCGCGCCGCCGCCTTGTCGGCGCAGTAGAAGATGTCGTGATTGAGCACGACCCGCGTGCGCGGCTCCAGCACAGCGCCACGCGTGGTGTCGACGGGGCAGCGGAAGGCGAGCGTCTGCGCGGCGAGGAACGGCTCCGGACCTTGCACGAAGATCCCGGGGCAGGGGCTTCAGCAGAAGCCGACCGGTTGTCCGTTGACGTACACCGGGTCGATGCGCGGATTGAGATGGCTGCCGCTGACAATGCAGTGGGTGTTCACCGAGGTCAGCGAGTCGGCGTAGGTGAGGGGCAGGAAGGGGCGCGCGGCGTAGGCAGCGGCCGAGTCGGCGTGGCTCGAGGTGGAGTCGCCGGCGGCCTCGGCGGCGACTCCACGCATCGGCATCAGCGAGGCCATGGCGGCGAGCAGCAGGAAGGTCCAGCGGGATTGGGCAGCGGCGGGTCGCATCGGGCGTCTCCGGGTCACGGGGGCATCGGGACAGCGGGCGCGTCGGCCCAACGAAGCTCTGCCTGGCGGCCGAGCACATGATAGACGAGAACGGCGGCGTCCCCGTTGCCGGGAGCGCCGCCGTCCGTATTCGCCTTGGCCGGGAAACCGGCCGCCGCGTGAGGGCGCTCGCGAGGCGGAGTCCGCATCGAAGAGCAAAAGGGCGGCCCCTCGAAAGGGACCGCCCTGTCTGCAGGCGTGGACCTGTGTGCGGGTCTGGCTAGGAGTTCGGCGAGAGCACGACCACCCCGATGCTGGTGGCGGAGCGCGCGTTTACCGTCAAGCTGTTGTAGGTGCTGTCCGCATAGGCGGCCGAGGCGGCATGCACCACCAGCTTGTACGTGCCGGTCGGCAACGCGCTGATCGTGAACTTGCCGTCCGTGGACGTCTCGGACGATGCCACGACCTGGCTGCCCTGCATCGCGGTCACCGTCGCGTCGCTGGCCAGGTTGGCGCCGACCTTGACGGTACCGGTGATCCAGCCCGCCTTGTCCATCGCCACGGCGCGGATGAACGGGCGCAGCGTGTAGTGCCCGACACTGGTGAGTTCGATCGAGCGGCCGGCATCGAAGTCGAGCGCCAGGTCCAAGCGCTCTCCCGACTTGACCTCCCACGAGCCGTTGATCCTGAAGCCGGCCTGCGCCTCGCTGCTCAGCGCCAGCGTGAGCGGCAAGCCGGCGACTACGACGTTCGAGCCGCTGCCGAACTTCATGCGGATCTGGGTGTACTGCCCGGCCGGCACCGATCCCGTGCCGAGCGTGACGTAGACGCCGTTGCGCAGCTGCATCAGGTTGTACGTGGTGCCGCTGTCCTTGATCTTCTCCCAGCCGGACGAGTCCGGCGCGCCGGCGCGGTGCAGCGCGACCTCGGTCACGACGATGTTGACCGCCTCGAAGTCGGCGGGGGAGTCGGTCATCTGCATCTGCACGGTACCTTGATTGGAGCCGTTGAGCGAATCCGTACAACCGGCCAGCGGGACAATGGCCACGGCCGCAGCGACAGCAAGGATGCGAAGCGGGTTCATCATTCTCTCCTTTGGATATCGCAAGCGTGCTCGCTTGAGGGGCGCCGAGCATCGAGTCCTGCAACAGTTCGCGCGGGGAGCGCTTGGGTTTGTGCCGCCAGTAAACGTCACTCCGGGGCCACACCGGTCTAGAGCCCCGCGGTTCCGCGATTGTTCCCCGGATCAACCTTCCGCGGCCGCGTGGCCGGTACGTGGCGCACTGCATGGCTCGAAGGTCGAGGGTGACAGCGCGGCCATCCGGGTGCCACAATCGGCCCCGCTTGCCCGGCGCCGCGCGGACGCGTGTCATCGGGCAGCGCCCCCGGCCCCCGTCCCCGCGCGCAGGGCCCTGTCTCCCCGGCCCGCAATCGGCAGGCTCCCGGCAGTCGTGAAAGGAGCACACGAAAGGTGAATGGCACAGCGATGATGGATGCGTCTCCCGGCAATCCGGCGATCAAGGAATACGTGACCGGGATCATGAACTCGGTCAAGGCGAAGAACTCGAACGAACCCGAATTCCACCAGGCCGTCGAGGAAGTGCTGGAGTCGATCACGCTGGTGCTGGAGCGGCATCCGGAGTTTCGCGCGCACAAGATCCTCGAGCGCATCGTCGAACCGGAGCGCGTGCTGATGTTCCGCGTGCCGTGGAGCGATGACCGCGGCGCCATCCAGGTCAACCGCGGCTTCCGCATTGAAATGAACAGCGCGATCGGACCCTACAAGGGCGGCCTGCGCTTTCATCCCTCGGTCAATCTCGGGATCCTCAAGTTCCTCGCCTTCGAGCAGGTGTTCAAGAACTCGCTCACCACGCTGCCGATGGGCGGCGGCAAGGGCGGCTCCGACTTCGACCCCAAGGGCAAGAGCGATGCCGAGGTGATGCGCTTCTGCCAGAGTTTCATGACCGAGCTGTCGCGCCACATCGGGCCGAATACCGATGTGCCGGCCGGCGACATCGGCGTGGGCGGACGCGAGATCGGCTACATGTTCGGGCAGTACAAGCGGCTGCGCAACGAATTCACCGGCGTGCTCACCGGCAAGGGCCTGGCATGGGGCGGCTCGCTGATCCGGCCCGAGGCCACCGGCTACGGCTGCGTGTACTTCGCGCAGGAAATGTTGAAGAGCCGCGGGGAGTCGCTCGAGGGCAAGACCTGCCTGGTCTCCGGCAGCGGTAATGTCTCGCAGTACACCATCGAGAAGCTGCTCGACCTCGGCGCCATGCCGCTCACCGCGTCGGACTCCGGCGGGATGATCCATGACCCCGAGGGCATCGACCGCGGGAAGCTCGCGTTCCTGATGGATCTCAAGAACGTGCGGCGCGGCCGGATCGCCGAGTATGCTGCGAAGTATCCGGGCGCGACGTACACGGCGGTGGATGCCGCGTCCGCGACCAATCCGCTGTGGGACATCACGGCCGACTGCGCCTTCCCGAGCGCGACACAGAACGAGATCAGCCTCGCCGATGCACAGAACCTGCTGAAGAACGGCGTGCAGCTGGTTGCAGAAGGCGCCAACATGCCGAGCGTGCTGGCGGCGACGAAGCGGTTTCTCGAGGCGAAGATCCTGTACGGGCCGGCGAAGGCCGCCAACGCCGGCGGCGTGGCGACCTCGGGGCTCGAGATGTCGCAGAACAGCCAACGCCTGGCGTGGACGCGCGAGGAAGTGGACCAGCGGCTGCACGGCATCATGGTGGAGATCCACAAGACCTGCTTCGAGACCGCCGAGGCGTACGGCACCCCGGGCAACCTGGTCAACGGCGCCAACATCGGTGGGTTCCTGAAGGTGGCGGGCGCGATGATGGACCAGGGCCTGGTCTAGGCGCGTGGCCCCGAACCGGCATGGACGCGCGGGGCGGAGGCGACTCCGCCCCGCGTTGGTGTCCGGGGCGCCGTCCCGTCGCGCGGCCGGGGGGAGGAACGCATGAGGACCGAGGAGGATCCGGCGGCGCGTCACCGCCCCTTCCAGGCGTTCCAGGATCTCATGCCGTACCGCGTCCAGGACATCCTGCTGGTCTCCAGCCTCTACGACGCCTTCGCGTTGCAGGAAGACGGCGCGATCGGCGACATGATTCTCGGGCAGATGCCCGACGCCGGCCTGTACCACAGTCCCGGCGTCACGCACGTCGCCAGCGCGCGCGACGCGCTCACGCGGGCCGCCGCCGAGCCCCGCTTCAATCTCGTGATCACCTCGCTCGATCCCGGCGACATGGATGCCACCGAGCTGGCCCGCGCGGTGCGCGACGCCGGGCTCGACGTGCCGGTCGTCCTCCTCGCCTACGACGACGAGGCGTTGCACGACTTCCTGCTCACCCACGACACGTCGGCGCTGGCGCAGGTGTTCCTCTGGCAGGGCGATGCGCGCATCCTCGCCGCGATCGTGCACACGGTGGAGGACCGGCGCAACGTCGCCTCCGACACCGCCGCCACCGACATTCGCGTGATCCTCGTGGTCGAGGACAACGTGCGCTACTACTCGTCGTTCCTGCCGACGATCTACGGGGAGATGATCTACCAGTCCGAGCGGCTGCTGGGCGACAGCGTCAATCACGCGCACCGCCTGCTGCGCTTGCGCGCGCGCCCGAAGATCCTGCTCTGCCGCTCCTTC
>JBKJUD010000003.1:0-24207 GCA_046590735.1 Candidatus Eiseniibacteriota bacterium
CTACCTTGTGCGCGCCACCACACCACAGGGCGCGGCCACGCAGCGCGCGGTGCTCCTGCCATGAGCGACATCGACCCCGGCGCGCAGGTCGCCCGCGCCGCCGCCCTGCGCGCGGAAGGCCGCCACGAGCACGCTCAGTCGCTCCTGCGCGCCGCGCTCGCCGCACACCCGGACCACGCCGGCGCACACTATCAGTTGGCGTGCCTGCTCGATGCCGAAGGCCAGGAATCGGATGCTGTGCCCTACTACGAACGCGCGCTCGCACTCGGCCTCGAGGACGACGACCTGCGCGGGGCTTTGCTCGGCCTCGGCAGCACGTACCGCACGCTCGGCCAGTACACTGAAGCGGAACGCATGCTGCGCCGCGGTGCCGAGGCGTATCCCGGCGATGCCTCGTTCCCGGTGTTCCGCGCGATGGCGCTCTACAACCTCGGTCGCCACGAGGAAGCGATGCGCGTGCTCCTGCAGGTCATCGCCACGACGAGCGGCGACGTCCACGTCCAGCACTACGCCCGCGCCATCCGCCTGTACGCCTCGGACCTCGAACGCGTGTGGGAGTGATCGCGCGCCCCGTGCATCACGAACCGCGGCGCGCCTCGCGGAGCCATCCATCCCAGCGTTCGAGAATGCCCGGCTCGTCGAGTTCGCGCGCCAATTCCTGGATGCGCGGTTCCAGGTAGGCAAGATCGAGGCTGGCACCCTGTCGCAGAGTGACCCCACGTGCATCCTCGAGGTCTCGCGGACGCTCCGAGAGGATCTTGTGCAGGATCAGGTCCTCCGCCGTGCAGTAACGGACGGCATGTCCCGCGATCTCCCGGGTCACGCCACGCGCGATCGCCTCCTGTTCGAAAGGCAACAGGCCAAAAATCATGTCGATGCGGATGCCGTGATCAGTCCGGAGAGGCAGCACACGGTTCTCGACGACGAATGCGCCTGGCCTCTCGACCATGCTCTGCAAAGACACACAGACTTGGTCAATGGTCGATGCAAGGGCGTCGTCCGCGACCCAGACGGTGACGTCGATATCGAGCGTCGCCCGGGGTTCGCCCCAGATGATGTTCGCCTGCCCGCCAATCACCATGTACGGAACCCCCAGCGTGCGCAGGAGGCGGTCCACGTGCACGAGCGCGGCTTCCTGTCCCGTCAGCGGCACGTCAGGGCAGCCAACTTTCGATGCAATGTCTGAACGCCTGAGGCATCTACCGGGCGGACGCGGGACGCAGCGGGCAGTTGATCGTAGAGAAATCCGATCGCCGCCACCGCGTCCGCCGCGCTCAGGTAGGATCGATGCTGTTCTTCCCACGCGGAGAAGCGGCGCAACGCATCCGAGCGCTGCCGCAGTCGCGTGGAATCGAAGTGGTCCGCCATGTGTCGCTCTCCCGTGGCCACGCGCCTCTCGCTTCCATGATATCACGTGTCCCGCCCGCTGTTCGGATCAGGTGGGCCAATCAGGAAGGAGCGCCGCTGATCAGAAGAGCGTGATCTTCCGCGCCAGCTGCACGCCTCCCGCTCGCACGTGGGCGACGTAGACGCCCGGCGTCAGGGGCCGCACGGTGGCATGTGCGTCCCACACCCAGGCATGCGCCCCGGCCGCAAGCGTGCCGCGATCGTCCCGCGCCACCAGCCTGCCGTGGATGTCGTAGAGCGTCACCAGTGTGGGGGCCGCTTCGGCGAGCGTCAGCGCGAAATGCACGCGTTCGGGGGTGTAGCGAACGTCCAGCAGGGGGTGCGCGGCCGCGGTGCGCGAGGGAGCAGACGAGTTCCCCTCCGACGCCGCCGGAAGGCCGGCCCTCGCCGTCCGTGCCGCAGGCGGGGCAGTACGCCCAGGCGCCGCCGCGTCCGCCGCGTTGTACAGGATGCCGCCGGAGTTCGTCGCCCCGGGATCGTTGCCGCCCCACATCACCATCCAGTTGCGCGCCGGATCGTAGGAGGCCCAGATGCTGGCGCGCGCGCTGGGTGCGGTGCCCGCGGCAAAGCTGCCGGTCGTCCAGGCGAGCGTGCCGAGATCGAGGAAGTCGGTCTGGTTCGACAGTCCGCCCAGGGACGACTGCCCGCCCCAGCAGATCATCCGGTTGCGGGAAGCGTCGTACGCCGGCGCGATGCTGCCGCGCCCGGCCGGCGTGTTGGTGGTGGGCAGCAACTGCCAGGTGTCGGTCGCATAGTCCAGCGCCCAGGTGTCGTTGAAGTAGCCGACGTTCGACGCACCGGACCAGATCACCATGCGGCCGTGCGCGTCGTCGCTGATGGCCGCGTTGCCGCCGCGCGCGGCGGGCTGCGGGCCGCTGGTCCCGAGCTGCGTCCAGGAGTTGGCGTCGATGTTGTAGCCCCAGCAGTCGCTCGCATATCCGCCGCCGGTGGTGGTGCCGCCGTAGACGATCATGCGGCGGTTCGCCGCATCGAACACCGCGCCCACACCGGCCAGCGGGGTCGGAAGCGGAAATCCGTAGCTCACGTTGGTCCACACGCCGGTCGAGGGATTCAGCGACCACAACTCGTTCGTCCAGGTGCCGGCGCCCAGGAAGCCGCCGTAGACGAGGTACTGGTTCGTCACCGGATCGTACACCGCGGCGTGCCCGAACCGCGGCGCGGGACGATTGAAAGTGGTCATCGTCGTCCACGACAGGAACTGGTTGGCGCCGCCGGTCACCGAGAGCACGTAGGTGTTGTTGTGCTCGGTGCCGAACGTGCCCGCCCATCCCCCAAAGATGATCGATCCCTGGAGTGCCGGGTCCCACGCGATCGAGTAGTCGAGCGTCGGCGGCGGGGGCGTGCCGCTCGAAGGCACCTCGGACCACGAGGCCACGGCGAGCGGCAGCGACCACAGGTCATTCAGTGATCCACTCGCTGCCTGCCCGCCGAACAACACGGCTGCATCGTGCGTCGCATCGTAGGCCATCGCTGGCCGCGTGCGCGCCGCGGGACCGGCGGACGGAATCTGCGACCACAGGTTTGACGACAGGTTGAACGACCACGTGTCGCCGCGAAACGCGGTCAGCGACGTCTGCCCGCCGAAGATCACCATCGCGCCCCGCGTGGCGTCGTACGCGACGCCGTGGTCGAACCGCCCACCCGGCGCGCCCGCGCCCGCGCTGAGCAGGGTCCACGCGTTCGTCGCGAGATTGAGCGACCAGGTGTCGCTGAGCAGCGGTGTGATCGCGCCGTTGCCCCCGAACACCACCATCGACCCGCGCACCGGGTCGTAGATCGCCGACTGTCCCTGCCGCGCCTCCGGCAGCGTACCGACCGCGGTAATGCGCACCCACGCATTCGTGACGAGATTCAGCGCGTACAGATCGTTGAAGATCGTCGTGCCGTTGTAGCCGCCGAACACCACCATCGTGCCATTGGCGGGATTCATCACCGCGCAGTGGCGGGCACGCTTCGAGGGCACCGCGCCGCTCGTCGGCAACTGGGTCCACGCCAGCGTCTGGAGGTTCAGCGCCCAGGTGTCGTTGAACAGCCCGGTGCCGTTGTAGCCGCCGAAGATCACCATGCGATCGCGCGGCGCATCGAGGACCGCCACGTGCTTGTACCGCCCGCTGGGGGGGGCGCCGGCGGTCGCCAGCGGCGTCCACGTGTGGGTGGTGAGGTCGAGCGCCCACGTGTCGTTGAGCGGGGCGGTGCCGGTGTTGCCGCCGAACACGATGAGCCGGTTGCGCGTGGGGTCGGCAATGGCGCTCTGCCCATTGCGGACGCCGGGAGGCGCGAGCGGCGTCGCGGCCCACAGGTCGGGCGTCGTCGCGGAGGCGGCCGGCGTGCCCTGCGGCGCGGCGAGGAGGAGCATCAGGCCCAGCAGCGGGCCCAGGCGAAGTCGCATGGGGGACCTCCCGGTAGTGCGGATGGATGCCGCGGACTCGAGCGCCGCGCCTGGCGCGCGGCGGTCCGCTGTCGAACCAGTGTACGCACACCCCGGGGAACGGTCAAACCGCCGGCTCCACGGATTGCGGCGGCCTCCATGCACACGGGCGGCGATCCCGAAGGACCGCCGCCCGCCCTGCGCGTGGCTGACGCGAGTGGGGAACCGCGCCTAGTCCATCTTCACCACGCGCTGGGTGGCCACCGCGTGCCCGGTGCTGGCGCGCAGGTAGTAGACGCCGCTGGCCAGCGGGCGGCCGGCCGCGCCACTGCCATCCCAGCGGAACATCACGTAGCCCGGCGTCGCGGTGCGCGGCGCCAGAGTCGCCACCACGCGGCCCCGCGCATCAAGGACGCTCACCGCGATGGTGCCCGCGGTCGGCGTGCCGACCACGAACTCCACGCTGCGGCGGAACGGCATCTGCCCGACGACAGGTATGCCGAAGGTCGCCGGCACGCCCAGCTTGCTCACCGTGAGCTCGATACCGGTCGGAACGGTGACGGTCACCTGGAAGGTCACCGAACCCGTGCCGCCGAGGCCGTCGTCCGCGATCAGCGTGATGCTGTGGGCGCCGCCCTGCGTGTGCTGAGGCGTCCAGGTCAGCTCGCCCGTCGTCGCGTTGACGCTGGCGCCGGCCGGCAAGCCGCTGCCGCTCCATGTCACCGCGTCGCCGTCGGGGTCGGACGCGCTCGGCACGATCGACAGCGGGGTCACGTCATCGCCCACCACCGTGGTGTCGGTGATCGCAGCCACCACCGGCGAGCGGTTGCTGTCGGTCACCGTGATCTGGAACGACGCCGAAGCGCTGCCGCCGTTGCCGTCGTCCGCGGTGAGCGTCACGCCGGGGTACACCCCGGCCTGCGCGTAGCCTGGCGTCCACGACAGCACGCCGGTGCCCGACGCCACGCTCGCGCCGCTCGGCAAGCTGCTGCCGCTCCACGAGAGCACGTCACCATCCGGGTCGCTGCCCGACGGAGTCACCGTCAGCAACGCGTTCTCCGCCACCGTCTGGTCGCTGATGGCATTCACTGTCGGCGCCTGGTTGGTGTTGGTCACCGTGATCTGGAACGACGCGGACCCATTCGCGCCGTGATTGTCGGTCGCGGTGAGCGTCACGCCCGGGTACACCCCGGCCTGCGTGAAGCCCGGCGTCCATGAGAGCACGCCGGTGCCCGAGGCTACGCTCGCCCCGCTCGGCAGGCTGCTGCCCGCCCACGACGCGACGGTGTCGGTGGTGTCCGGGTCGCTGGCCGACGGGGTCACCGTCAGCAGCGCCCCCTCGACCACCGTCTGGTCGCCGATCGCGCTGACGACGGGCTGCCGGTTGGTGTTGGTCACGGTGACCTGGAACGATTTCGCGTTGCTGGCGCCGTGGTTGTCGGTCACCGTGACGGTGAGGCCGCCGTAGATCCCGCCCGGCACGCGTTCCGCCGCCGTGAAGCTGGGCGTCCACGTGAACAGACCATTCGACGGGTTGATCGAGGCGGTGCTCGGCGCGCCGGTCAGGGCCCAAGTCAGCACGTCATACGGCTGGTCCGGGTCGGTCGCGCTCGCCGTGAAGCTGAGGAGCGAACCCTCCGCCACCGTCTGGTTGGAGATGGCCGCGAGAACCGGCAGCCGGTTGACGTTGGTGATGTGGAGGATGAAGACAGTGGTGTCGCGGAGCGCACCCGGCGCGGTGCCGTCGGACGCGATGACCTTGATGCTGTCTGCGCCCGCCCCGGCAGATCCCGTCGAGTCGGCCGAGGCGTAGCCCGGCTTGAACGTCAGCCCCACGGTGGGACCCGAGTTGTTGGTCAGCGAGGCCCACGGCGGCGCCGGTGCCAGCAAGGACCAGCGGATGGTCTGGCAATCCGGCTCCACGGCCTTCAGCGTGACCGTCGACGTGGTCGCCTCGAACACCGTGGTGTCCGCGCGGTCGGTGATGAACGGCGGGCCATCGATGTTGGTGACGGTGACGTTGAACTGCGTTGCCGCCTGCGCGTTGGACGGGTCGACCACCTTCACGGTCATCACGTACGGCGTGACGCTGCCGTCGAAGTACGTCGGCGTCCACTTGAACGTCGCGTGGGTCGGCAGGCTGTCGACCACCGTCGGCAGCACGCCGCTCGGCGGCGCCGGCGAGATCGAGACCAGGCTGAACACCAGGCTTTCGTTGTCCGGGTCGGTCGCCGAGACGTCGACCACCAGCGTCTGCGCCTCGTTCATCGTCTTCGCGCTCACCGAGTTCATGACCGGCGGGCGGTTGACGTTGTTCACCGTGATCTTGAACGAGCGGCTCGCGCTGGCGAGGCTCGGGTCGGTCGCGGTGATGGTGACATTCAGGTAGATGCCGGACTGGGTGTAGTCCGGGGTCCAGCTCAGCACGCCACTGCTCGCGTTGACCGCCGCACCCGTCGGCAGGTTGCTGCCGCTGAACGTGAGGACATCGCCGTCCGGGTCGCCCGCCGAGGGTGTCACGGTGAGCAGGGTGTTCTCGTTGACCACCTGGTCGGGGATCGAGGCGATGACCGGCGGCCGGTTGCCCAGGAAGTTGCCCTCGTCGGCGCCGATGTCCGGCGTCGTCGCGTTGCGCGTCTGGCCGTCGTAGTCGATGGTGACCGGGACCGGCGTGCCGGCGCTCTCCAGCGTGGTGCCGCTCGCCGCCACCAGGTGCAGGTCGGTGGACGAGACGAACGGCGCCAGGACGCTCTGGGATGCAGCCTCTTGGCCGGTGGCCGTACGCCACGAGGCCAGCGTGGTGTAGTCGACCCCGTTCAGTCTCCCGACGTAGTTGATCGCCGAGCCGGTCGCCGCCGCGTACTCGTTGTTGTAGTCGAGAACGCTGCCGGTCAGGGTCAGGGCCTCGCAGTGCAGCGCGTACACCGGGGTGGCGGTTGTCACCGACCCGGTCATCGACAGGATGTTGTCCCGCACGTCGGTGTTCGTCGGGGAGACGGCGTTCCAGTCGGTGCCGAGGCTCAGCGCCGCGGCCCACGCGGTCGAGGCGCCGGAGATCGCGCCGGTCACCGAGACAGAATTGTAGTAGTACTTGTCGCCGTAGCCGGAATCGCAGTTGATCCCCGACATCGACCAGAACCCGCTCACGCTGTTCGAGGTCAGGTCGTACACCATGTTGTTGGCGTACAGGTTCGACGACGGGTTGCCCGAGGTGGTGAAGGTGCTGGTGCTCTGGTCGATCGCCCAGATCTTGCCGGTCGATGTGCCGTTGTAGGACATCGCGTGCACCAGGTTGCGGCTGACCGTCGACAGCTTGGTGTCGGCGACCTCGATGCCGTAGAAGCTGGAGCCCGACGAACCGGTCTGCGAGATGTTCTGGATATCGTTCTGCAGCACCAGGGCGCCGCTCTGGTACTTCAGCCAGACGCCGGCCAGCCCGAGGCCCGCGCTCGGCGTGCCGATCGCGCTCCCGATGATCTGGTTGTTGGTGTCGAGCGTGGTGGTCGATGTCCCGATCAGGAAGATGCCGTACTGGGCCTTGCCTACCGAGATGTTCTGGTAGGTGTTGTCCGAGTTGTTGGCGAGCGCCGCGGTGATGCCGGTCGCCTGCGGGTGCAGGCGGCGGCCCTGTTCCGGGCCCTGCGGCGCAACCGGCGCCGCGGTCGAAATCGTGGTGCCACCGCTGTAGACGCCCATCAGCGTGGTGGTCGACGCGTTGCCGTTGACGATCACGTTCTTGAGGGTGTTGTGCGTGGCGCCGTCGCTGGCGCTCGGGCTCGAGAGCCATATCACCGCCGACGTGGTGCTGGTGCTGGTGTTGGTCAGCGTGAGGTCGCGCGACGAACTGCCGTTGTTCGAGCCATCGAGCGTGACGTAATCGGCGCCGGAGAGCTTGAGGATGGCACTGGTCGACGCCCCGCTGATCGTCGCCGTCACGCCGCTGGCCGGCTTGATGGTGAGCGAGTTGACGGCCGATGCGCCCGGCCACGCCGCGAGGGTGATCGGCAGGGTCTCGCCCGGGTAGGTGGCGTCGATCAGCGAAAACGTCACCGCGCCGCTGGCGCCGACAGTGTTGAGCGAGGCGACCGCCGCGGTCAGCGTCGGGTACGCGCCGCCCCCGCCGACGGTGTAGGTGCCGCTGAGCGGCGTGTACGCGGTGATCGAGCCACTGATCACGTCGTTGGCCGGCACGCCGTCACCGGCGAGTTCCGCCTTCGCGACGATCGAGTAGCTCCCCGCCGAGGACACGGTCGCCGACGGGAAGCTCACCGTCGTCACGGCACCGCCGGCGATCGACGCGATGACTTCCGTCTGGTTGTAGACCTCGGCAAGCGTCGCGTCGAGGATGCGGTAGCGAACCGTGACGCTGCTCTGCGCGATGGTGCCGGTGTTGGTGAAGCTGGCCTGCGGCGTGAACGCCACCCCTGCCGCCACGCTGCCACCATTGGCCGGCGAGATGAACGCGGTGGCCGCCATGTCCACGGCGGTGAGCGAGGTGAACGCGCCCTCGTCGGCGCCGACATCCGGCGTCGTGACGTTGCGCGACTCGCCGTCGAAGTCGACCGCGACGGCGGCGACCGGCGTACCGCCGGACTCCAGCGCGGTCGGGATCGACGCGTTGAGGTGCAGGTCGGTGGCCGAGACGAACGGCGCCGCGACGGCGTAGGAGTTCGCCTCCTGGCCGGTGGCGGTGCGCCAGCTGGCCAGCGTCGAGTAGTCGACCGAATTGAAGCGCCCGGTGTACCCCACCGCCGACCCGGTCGGGGTGACGATCAGGTCGTTGTAGTTCAGCGTGCTGCCGGTGTAGGAGGTGAGCCCAGTGTAGTGGCCGTAGAACTTGGTCGCCGAGGCTGAGGACCCTGTCACCGAGAATACGTTGTCGCGTACGTCGAGGTTGGTCGCCGACCCGGAGTTCCAGGAATTGCCGTTCGAGAACGCCGTCACGGTGGCGCTCGCCCCGCCGCTCAGCGCGCCGGTCAAGCTCACCGAGTTGAAGGCGTAGGTGTCGCCGTAGCCGCCCTCGTTGTTGATCGCGCTCAACGCCCAGAACCCGCTGGTGCTGGTCGAAGTCATGTCGTACAGCATGTTGTTCGCGTAGCGGTTGGCCGAGGCGTTGCCGCTGGTGATGAACGCGCTGCCCTGCTGGTTGAGCGCGAAGATCTTTGCGCTGGAGGTGCCGGAGTAAACGATGCCGTGGATCTTGTTGCGCTCCACCGCCACCGACTTGGATTCCTTCACCTCGACGGCATAGAAGTCCCCGGACAGCGAACCGGACTGCACGACGTTCTGGATGTCGTTCTGGGTCGCCACCGCGCCGCTCTGGTACTGCATCCACAGCGCGGCGTTCTGGAATCCGTCGCCGGCCGCCGCGGTCCCGAAGCTGTTGCCCGAGACCACGAGGCCCGCGTCGAGCGTGGTGGTGGAGGTGCCGATCGCGAACAGACCGTATTGGGCCTTGGCGACCAGGTTGTTGCTGTAGGTATTGTTCGAGTTGGCGGTCAGCGCGGCGGCGCCCTCCACGCCCGGCACCGACGGCCCGGCGTTTGGCTCCGGCCGCTGGCGCCGGATGACCGGGGCGGTGGTGCTGATCGAGGTGCCGCCGCTGTAGATCGCCATGAGGGTCGTGCTCGCCGAGTTGCCGCGCACGACGAGGTTCTTGAGCACGTTGTTGGTCGCGCCGTCGCTGGCGGTCGGGCTGGAGAGCCAGATCACGCTGGACGTCGTGGACGTGCTGGAGTTGCTGATCGTGAGGTCGCGCGTCGTGCCGCCCACGGCGTTCGAGCCGTCGACGGTGACGTAATCCGCGCCACTGAGCTTGAGGATCGCCGTGGTGGCCGACCCGGTGATGCTCGCCGCCACGCCGGCCGCCGGCTTGATGGTGAGCGTGTTGCTCGGCGAGGCGCCCGGCCATGCAGTGACGGTGATCGGGAAGGTCTCCGACGGGTAGGTCGCATCCGTCAGCGAGAAGGTCACCGCGCCCGCCGCGCCCGCGCCGTTGAGCGCCGCGACCGCCGCGGTCAACGTCGTGTACGCGCCGCCCACGCCGACGGTGTAGGTGCCGCTGAGCGGCGTGAACGCCGTGATCGAGCCGAGGAGGGAGTCGTTCGCCGGTACGCCGTCCCCGGCGAGTTCCGCCTTCGCGATGATCGAGTACACGCCGGCCGCCGACAGCGTCGCGGCCGGGAAGCTGACGGTGGTGACCGCGCCTGCGCCCAGCGACGCGATGGTAGCCGTCTGGTTGTAGACCTCGGCGCTGACGTTGTTGAGGATCCGGTAGCGCACCGGGATGTTGGTCAGGCTGATGGTGCCGGTGTTGGTGAACGACGCCTGCGGAGTGAAGGCGACCGTCGCCGCCACGCTGCCGCCGTTGGCCGGGCTGATGAAGGCGGTCGCGGCCATGTCGTTCGCGGTGAGCGAGGTGAACGCGCCCTCATCCGCGCCGATGTCCGGCGTGGTCCCGTTGCGGGCCTCGTTGTCGTAGTCAACCGTGACCGCCGCGATCGGCGTACCGCCCGACTCCAGCGCGGTGGGGATCGAGGCGTTCAGGTGCAGGTCGGTGGCCGACACGAACGGCGGCTGCGCGGCCACCGAGGCGGCGTCCTGGTTCGGCGTGAACTGCGTGCGCCAGCCGGCCAGCGTGGTGACGTCGGTGTACGGCGGGGTGGTGCCGATGCCGCCGAGCACCATCTGCGTGTTCGCGGTGTTCACATAGTAGTCGTTGTTGTCCGAGCCGCCGGTGCCCCAGAGGTACGAGGTGGCCGGCACCACGATCGCCGCGTGGTGCAGCGTCGAGGTGTTCGAGGTGACGTCCGAGCTGATCACGTTGTTCTTCAATGTCAGATTGGTCACCGAGGTCGTCGAGATGCGGATGCCGATGGTCGGGTAGCTCGCCGTGGTGCTGGTGCTCGGGTCCTGGTCGCCGGTCAGCGCGATCGAGTTGTACACGACCTTGTCGTTGTCACCGGCGCCGATGCCGATGCCGACGCCCTGGTCGCCCGAGGTGCCGTCGGCGCGCACGTTGTAGACGATGTTGTTGGCGACGGTGTTGTTGGTTGGCGCGGTGGTACCGGCCACATCGATGCCGACCGCCGAAAAGGTCTTCTCCTCCACGATGTCGTGCACCAGGTTGCGGGTCACCGAGCAGTTCTGCATGGTGGTGGCCGTCGGCGTCCAGTTGTAGTCGCCCAGGCCGATGCCCACGCGGTCGGTGCCACCGGCCGTCTGGGTCACGAGCACCCCGACGAAGCGGACCTCGTTCTGCGTGACCACCGCTGCCTGCTGGTGCTGCAACACGATCCCGCCCTTGGCGATCTGGTCGGTGCCGAAGGCGGCCGGGCCCACCAGATTGCCGGAGATCGTCACGTTGTCGTTGGTGTTCGCCGACGCGCCGCGCACGTAGATGCCCCAGCGCGCCTTGGTGATGGCGTTGTTGGCGAAGGTGTTGCTGTCGTTGTCGAGGCCGTCGCTGCTGGAGCTGATGGTCGAGCCCGAGCTGATGATGCCAAAGCCTTCGTTGCTGCTGGTGGTCGGGTCGATGCCGGTGGCCAGGTTCAGGTAACGAACCGTGTTGCTCGCCGCGCCCGCCCCGGTGCCGAGCGAGGACACCCAGATGCCCGCGGTCGCCGTGCCGGTCGAGTCGTTCGCCACGGTCCAGGCGCGTGTGCTGCCGGCGCCGCCCTCGCGGCCGTCGAACGTGAAGCGGTCCCCGCCAGTGAGCTTGATGATCGCGCTGCCCGACTTGCCGCGGGTGGTGCGCGCGCCGGCGCCGGACTTCACCCGGACGGTGACCGTCCAGTTGCCGCCGCTGGTCGAGAGTTGGTTGAAGGTCACCGGGAACGTCTCGCCGGTGGTGCCGTCATAGGTCGAGTTCAGCTCGTACACCACGTCGCCGAGCAGCGTCGCGCCATTGAGCTGCGCGGCCACGTCGGTCAGCTTCTTGAGCGTGACCTGGTCGGATCCGACATCGTAGGTGCCCCCCGCCAGCGACACCGTCTTGGTGAAGGAGCGGATGTTGGCGTAGGTGGCCGGGTTGGTGCCGTAGTTCGGCGGGTCGCCCGCGGCGAAGCCGCCCGAGGTCGGGAACGACGTCGTCCAGATCGGGTTCGCCCAGATGCGAGTGCCGGCCCCGCCGGCGTCACGCGCCGCGATGTAGAACTGGTACGACCCCGCCGCCAGGCCGGCGATCGAGGTGTTCCAGGTGTAGGTACCGTTCATCGCGCCCGCAGGCTTGATGTCGGCGTCCACCCCGGTGAACGCACCGGAGGAGCCGAGCCGATACCAGAGTTGCACGGTCGCGTTGCTGCCCGCCGCGCTGTTGTCGGTGAGGGTGACACTGACGGTGGGCGTCGCGCTCGAGGTGATCGACACGCCGCCGAGGGCCGGGGCCGACTGGTCGTTCTGCGCGTTCGCGGTCTCGTGCGCGCCGATGGTCGGCCGCGTCGCGCTGCGCGCCGCGCCGGTGATGTCGGTGGTGATGCCGCTGACCGGGATGCCGCTGAGCGCCGCCGGCGTCGAGCCGGCGAACGTCAGGTTGGTCGCGCTGGCGAAGCCCGGGTCGGCGTTGGCCGAGCCGCCCTCGGCGCCGTCCACCGGGGCGGTGGGGCTGACCGCCGCCGCGAAGATCTGCAGCGTCGTGCGGTCGGTCGCGCTCTGGTAGCCGAGCACGCCGTTGGTGTTCGGCGTCCAGAACACGTTATTCGAGGACGACGCCAGCGTGCCGGAGGAAATGTACGCGCCGTAGTGCTTCGACGTCGTCTGCGCTGGCGTGACGTTCGAGAAGATATTGTTGGCCAGGTTGGAGGTGCCGCCCGCCTGGTAGAACGCCGCCGAGGTGCCGTTCAGATTGGCGCCCGCCAGTCCCGACCCGATGTGCACGCTGTTGTAGTAGACGTTCACCGTCCCGGCATTCGACCCAACGTTGACGCCGAGCGCGCGCAGCACCTGCGTGGTGGTCGCCGAGGTGACCGGCGCCGGGGTGATGGCGTAGATGTCGTTGTTGGCCACCTTGAAGCTGTTCCCCGTCGACAGGTCGGCGCGGATCCCGTAGATCACCGACGACGACGAGGTGGACGTGCTGGTCAGCCCGGTGACCGTGTTGTTCGAGAACTCGCCGGGGACGTAGGTGCCGCTCGAGCTGTTGTCGATCCAGATGCCGTAGAGCGTGATCGAGCTGGTGATCGTCGCGTTGCGCACCGTGATCCCGGACACCTTCAGCCCGCTCTGCGTGATGGCGCGCACCCCGTAGCAGGTGGAGCCGCCGTTGCCGATGTCGTTGGCCGCGGCGCCGCCGATGAACGTGCTGCCGCCGCTCGTGACGCCGACCTCGTTGCTGGCGTCGATGTAGGTGGCGCTGCCGCCGTAGAGCGCGATGCCGTTGTAGGAGTTGGTGACGGTGAAGTTCTGGTACTTGTTCGAGGAGTTGGAACCGGCCAGCGAGGCGGGCGTGGTGCCGCCGCCCAGCGAGCTGCTGCTGGTCTGCACGATGCCGTACGAGGACGTGTTGGCGCGGTTGAGCGTGATCACGCAGTTCTTGATCGTGACGTTGGTGGCGCCGTCGGTGGACGAGGCGTTCTTGACGAGGTAGCCGTACTCCACCGCGCTGCCGGTGTTCTCGGTGATGTCGATGCCGTCGACGGTGACGTAGTCCGCGCCGGTGATGCCGAAACCGAAGTCGGCGGTGCCCGCGCCGCCCGTGGGCTTGATCACCGGGTTCGCGCCGGCGCCGCTGCGCTGGAAGACGACCGGGTTGGCCGCGCTCGAGCCGATCGTGGCCACGATCACCGGGACGTCCTCGGTGAAGGTGGACCCGGCGATGACATTGAAGGTGAGGCCGCCGGCGCCCACGCCGGAGGAGTTCAGTGCGTTGATCGCGGCGGTCATGGTGGTGTAGTCACCGCCGGCGCCGACGATCTTGGTGCCGGTCAGCGGCGTGTACACCTCGACGACCATCTGGTCCACGCCGATATCGGTCAGCCCGAAGTCGCCCGTCGCCTCGAACTTGATCTTCACCGTGCTGGACGTCGTCGTGCCCAGGGGGACGGTGTACTGCGTCCACGCCGAGCTCAGGCCGATGGTCGTGAGCGACGTGCCGTAGGTGGAGCCACCATCCGTCGACAGGTACACGCGCACGACGTCGGTGCCGGAGGTATTGATCGAGTAGAACGTCACCCGCTTGTTGCCCGCGTTCGACGAGAAGTCGATCGTCGGGGTGATCAGCGAGCCGGTGGTGCCGGAGGTGGCGTCGTAGGTGTGCCACCGCGCGGAGTTGGTGGTGCTCAACGCGCCGGTCGGCGAGTAGGCGCCGCTGGTGCTCGTCCAGCCGGTGGTGTAGTCGTTGCGGTGCCACTCGTTGTTGCCGGTCCCGATCCCCGACCAGGGCTGGCCGCCGGTGAGCAGGCTGGGCGGATTCGTCCACGACCCGTCGAATGCCTCGGTGAAGATGGTCTGGGCGTTCGCCGCGGCGGCGGCAAGGAGGAGGGAGGCGAGGAGGAACAGGCCGGAAAGGAAGCGGGATCCATGCGAGCGGGCACGAGACATTGAGGAGACTCCTGACTCAGGGGAGACGTCGAATTGCCGGCGTGGGCGCCGGCAACATCGGATGTGAGCAAGGCAGGTGACGGCAACCCTCGGCGCGCATCCATGGCGCAAGGGGAGCTTGCGACTACAGTCAGCTTCAAGGCCGGCACCCGGGATGGGGTCCACGGGTGCGGGACGACCTTGAACACTTGCGGGGCACACACCGAGGAAGTCCATGTCGGCGGAGGCCGCGCAAGCGCGATGTCGTGAGCTTCGGATGTGTGACGGACTTCGGCTGGGCGGAGCCCTTCCGCGGCGCGCGGGCGTGGATGAACAACGCGCGAATCGGGACGGCTGCCACAGGTAACTGCAAAGGTTAGCGGGGAATTCCGGACCTCGTCAACGGAATAGTTTACTAAGTTGTCATGATCGGTTGTGGCTCAAAACAAAATCACGTCGCGGGGGCCACGCACCGCCCCCGCCCAGATCCGACCGGCCCTGCCCCCGCGTAGACCCGCCAGACTTGCAGTTCCTGCCGCCGCCCAATCCGCGCGGACACGGGAGCCCGGCAAGCCCCGCGCGACGCCGCCCGGCGCCGCATCCGAATCCCAGAACGTGAAGGAGATCCACGACATGCGCAGGATAATCCACGCTGCCCTGTACGCGGCGCTGGTGGCCGGGGTGTGCGGCGCCGCCGCCCACACCGCCGTCGCCTCATCGCACCGCGAGGCGCCGATGATTGCCTCCGACAGCAACGCCGACAACACGGACACCTACGCGTTCATGAGCCCCGAGAACGACGGCACCGTGACCCTCATCGCCAACTACGTCCCCTTCGAGGAACCAATGGGCGGGCCGAACTTCTTCAAGTTCGGCGACGATGTCCTCTACGCCTTCAACATCGACAACAATGGCGACGCGGTGCCGGACATCCAGTACATCCTGCGCTTCGCCAGCACCACCCAGAATCCGAACACCTTCCTCTACAACACCGGCCCGATCACCTCACTCACCGATCCGGACTGGAACCTGCGCCAGACCTACAGTATCACCCGCATCGATGCTTCCGGCACCCACTTGCTCGGCTCGAACATCCCGGTGCCGCCGGTCAACATCGGTCCTGGCTCGACGCCGGACTACGCGGCGCTCGCCGCCTCCGCGGTGACCACGCTGTCCAACGGCATCAAGGCATTCGCCGGCCAGCGCGACGACCCATTCTTCGTCGACCTCGGCGTGTTCGACCTGCTGGCGCTGCGCGCGCCGGTCGGCGATCACGGCGGCGGCGTCGATGGCGTCGGCGGGTACAACTGCCAGAGCATCGTGCTCAAGATCCCGGTCTCGCAGCTCACCGCCTGCGGCTGCACGCCGAGCGGTTCGTCGGACCCCAACGCGGTGCTTGGCGTCTGGGCCACGGCGGGGCGGCAGAAGGCAACGGTGCTCACTGGAGACGGCCTGCCCAACAGCTACCGTGGGCCGTGGGTGCAGGTGTCGCGCCTGGGCATGCCGCTGGTCAACGAAGTGGTGATCCCGGTCGGCAAGAAGGACGCGTGGAACAACTCGATGCCCAAGAACGACGGCCAGTTCCTCACGTACGTGGACAACTCGGAGCTTGCCGGATTGCTCAACGCGATCTACGGCGTCTCGGTACCGGCCGGCCCGCGCACCGACCTCGAGCAGGTGTTTTTGACCGGCGTGCCCGGCTTGAACCAGCCCGCCAACGTCGTCGCGAGCGAGCAGCTGCGGCTCAACGTCGCGATCCCGGCCTACCCGCTCACCTCGGTGATGGGCGTGATCGGCGGCGACCTCGGTGGCTACCCGAACGGCCGCCGTCTCGAGGACGACGTCACCGACATCTCGCTGCGCGTCGTCGCGGGTGTTCTCGTGTCGGGCTACAACATCTTCCCGAACAACGCGCTCGGCGATGGTGTCGATGTGAACGACATGTCCTTCCTCGGCGGCTTTCCGTACGTCGCGACGCCGCACCAGGGCTTCGTGCACGCACACCACCGCGAGGAGCCCCTGCGCGGCAGCACCCGCGGTGCCAGTCTGAAGGGCTTGTCCCCCGCGACGCCGGCGGCCGCGCTGCAGAAGGCCGGCCTGCTCGGCAACGCGCCGAACCCGTTCGCCTCGAGCACGATGGTGAACTTCAGCCTCGCCGGTCCCACCGCGGTCAAGGTGGAGGTGTTCGACATTACCGGCCGCAAGATCAGCACGCTGGTCGACGGGCCGATGGCGGCCGGCGCCCACGCCGTGAGCTGGAGCGGCACGGACGCGTCCGGGGGCAAGGTCGCGTCGGGCCTCTACTACTCGCGGCTCACCGCGGACGGCCGCACCCAGCAGAAGGCGATGATGATCCAGAAGTAGCGGCGCGGACCAGGAGCGCGTCGCGACTGCGGCCGCGGGGGCGTCATGCCCTCGCGGCCGTTCGCGTGGGGCGGAGATCCGCGGGCGGCCGGCGCGGCGTAGCAGGGGTGAATCGTCCCCTTCCCCGGAGGTCCATCGTGCCCGTGTCCGTCCTTGGCGCCATGCCCGCGTGGTTGCGCGCCGCGCCCCTTGCGCTGTGCCTGATCGGCTCTCCCCGGCCGGCCGCCGCCGCACCGTCGCGTGCGGATGCGCAGATCGCCATGTTGCAGGCCCGCCTCGCGGCGGACTCCACCACTGCCCTGCCCGCCGCGCGTCTCGCCTTCGCCTACTTGCAGAAGGTGCGCGAGACCGGCGATCCGTCGTACTACGCAAAGGCCGCGGCGTTGTCGGCGCGTGCCCTGCGGCTTGCGCCCGACGGCGAGGAGCCCTTGCTCACCGCCGGCACCCTCGCGCTGGCGCGCCACGCCTTCGCCGAGGGACTCGCGCTCGGACAGCGCGGCCGCGCGCTGTACCCCTCCGCCGCGCCGTTCTGCGGCATGGTGGCCGACGCCTGCATCGAACTCGGGCGCTACGACGAGGCAGCCGCGGCGCTCGACACGATGATGACGCTGCGGCCCGACCTGAGTTCCTACGCGCGGGTATCATACCTACGGGAACTGCACGGCGACGTGGCCGGCGCGCTCGACGCGATGACGCAAGCGGAGACCAGCGGCAGTTCGGTGCCGGAGAACGTCGCGTGGTGCGCGGTGCAGCGCGGCGGCCTGTTGCTCGGCGCGGGCCGGCTCGACGAGGCGGCGCGGGCATTCGCGCTGGCCCATCACGTCCTCCCGCAGTACGCGCCGGCACTCGGCGGCATGGCGCGTGTCGCGTGGGCGCGCGGCGATGCCGCGGCCGCCGAGTCGCTGTATCGCGCTGCCAACGATCGCCTGCCGCTGCCGGAGAACCTGATCGGACTCGGCGAAGTCCTCGAAGTCGAGCGACGCGCGCCGGCCGCCGCCCGGCAGTATGCGCTGGTACGCGCGGTGCTCGAGATGCAGCGCACCGCCGGCGTCGACGCCGACATCGAGTTCGATCTCTTCGCCGCCGATCACCCCGCGCCGGGTGTCCGGCCCGATGCCGCACTGGTCGCGCGCGCGCGCGCCGCCCGCGACCGGCGGCCAAGTGTGAAGTCGGATGACGTCCTCGCGTGGACGCTGTATCGCGCGGCGCAATTCGCCGCGGCGGATTCGGTCAGCCGCCTCGCGTTGCGCCTGGGCAGCGCGGACGCGCTGCTGCACTACCACGCCGGCATGATCGCCGCGGCGCGCGGCGACACGGCGCGCGCGGTGGCCGCGTTGGGCCACGCACTCGCGCTGTCGCCGCAGTTCACGGCGTGCGGCGCCCGCGACGCGCGCGCGATGCTAGCGCAGCTGGCGCCGGACGCACTCGCGCGCCGCGCCGGGGGACGCTGACCGATGCGACGCCCACTCGCCCTGCTGTTCGCCGCCATCCTCGCGCTCCACGCCACCCCCGCGCACCCGCATCCGCTCGGCAACTTCACCATCAACCACTACGCCCGCCTCGAGCCGCGCACGGGCTTTCTCGCGCTGACGCTGATCTACGACATGGCGGAGATCCCCACGTTCCAGGCAATGGACCGGCTCGACCCGAACGGCGATGGCCGCGTGTCGGCGGCCGAGCGGGCGCAGTACGCGCGGGCAACAGCGCCGGGCCTGCTGCGCGACGTGCACCTGGCGTGCGACGGCGCGGGAGTGCCGTTGCAACTGCGCCGGCAGACATTGGCGGTGCGTGAGGGACAGGGCGGCCTGCCGACGCTGCGCTGGGCGTTGCACCTCGAGGCCGCGTACCCGCCCGACGCACGGCGCCGCGCGCGGCTGGAACTGCGCGACGACAGCTTCGCCGGCCGGCTGGGATGGCGCGAGATGGTGGTGCGCACCGGGCAGGGCGTGACGCTGCGTTCGGCCAGCGTCCCGCCGACCGAGCGCAGCCTGCAGCTCACCGCGTATCCCGCCGACCTGCTGCAGGATCCGCTCGACGAGCGACGGGCGTCGTGCGTGATCGAACGGGCCGCGTCCGTGCCGCCGGCCGGAGGGGCGGCGGAGATCGCGCCGCTGGCCGCCCCGCGGCCGCTCCCGGTCGCGACCGCGTCTCCCAGAGCGGCCTCTGGCCACGCGCGCCCGGCGACGCCTTCCGACCGCTTCGCCGATCTCATCGCGCATCGCACGCTCACCTGGCAGGTCGTGCTCGTCTCGCTGCTGCTCGCGGTCGGCCTCGGAGCCCTGCACGCGCTGTCGCCAGGACACGGCAAGACCGTGGTCGCAGCCTACCTGGTCGGCTCGCGCGGCACCGCACGGCATGCCCTATTCCTCGGCCTGGTGATCACCGCCACGCACACTTTCGGAGTGTTCGCGCTGGGTTTGGTCACGCTCGGCGCTTCGCGCTGGATCATGACCGAAGCGCTATATCCGTGGCTCGGCTTCGCCTCCGGGATTCTGGTCGCGCTGATCGGCGGCCTGCTGTTCCACGAGCGCGTCGAGCAACTGATCGGAAGGACGGCGGAGCACCGTCACCTGTTCTGGCGGCACGCGCACGTGCCCCCGGCCGCCGCCGGCGGATCCGACGCGGCGCTCGACTGGCGCAGTCTCGCGGGGCTCGGGGTGAGCGGCGGGCTGGTGCCCTGTCCCTCCGCGATCGTGGTGATGCTCTCGGCGATCTCGCTCCATCGCATCGGCTTCGGTATGGTGCTGATCGCGGCGTTCTCGCTGGGGCTGGCGCTCGTGCTGGTCAGTCTCGGCGTGCTGTTCGTCCACGGCGCGCGCCTGCTGCCGCGCGGTGGCTCGGGCGGTTGGGTGCTGCGCGTGGCGCCGTTGGGCTCGGCGATCGTCGTCGCCGGACTCGGGCTGGCCATGGCGGTGCAGTCGCTGGTGGCCGGCGGCGTGCTGGCCCTGCATGTGTAATCCGGCGCGGATCTCCCGCCGCCGGGTCGGATCGCTCAAGGTGGAGGCAAGATGAATCCGTTCGCACTGATGGGGCTGGGCCTCATCCTCGGCATGCGGCATGCGACCGACGCCGATCACGTCGTCGCGGTTACCGCGATCGCCGCGCGGCATCGCGCGGCCGGCCCGGCGGCGCTGATCGGCGCGCTGTGGGGACTCGGGCACACGCTGACGATCCTGGTGGTCGGCTCCGCAATCATCCTGCTCAACCTCACGGTGTCCGCGAGGGTGGGGTTGTCGCTCGAGTTCGCGGTGGGCATCGTCCTGACGCTCGTCGGGGCGTGGAACATCGCGGGGCGCGACGGTTTCGTCAGCGCCGGCGCGACCGACGGGCGCCTGCCGACCTGGCGGGCCTTTCTCGTCGGCCTCGTGCATGGGCTGGCGGGCAGCGCCGCCGTCGCGCTGCTGGTGCTGGCGACTGTCCATGACAGCGTGTCGGCGGTGCTGTATCTTCTCGTCTTCGGCGCCGGGACGATCGTCGGCATGATGATCGTCACCCTCGCCTTCGCCGTTCCGGCGGGGGCGCTGGCGCACCGCTTCGGCCGTTTCGCGCCGCAGTTGCGCGTGGCGACCGGCCTACTCAGCTTGACGTTCGGCCTCTACGTCATGAGTCACATCGGGCTCGTCGATGGACTCTTCAGCCATCACCCGACGTGGGCGCCGCACTAGGCATGACCCGGAGGTGATCCGTGCTCTTCTCGTCGCGTTGTCGGTGGTATCGGTTGCGTACGTCGGTCCTGGGCGTCGCGGTGGTCGCGATGTTCTCCGTTGCGGGCTGCGGGCGGCGCGCCGCGGAGACGGCCGTGCCCGGCGTGCCCAGCGGCCTGGTCGACACCACCGCGGTGCTCGATATCGCCGCCGTCCCGCAGCCCCTGCGCGCCGGCGGCGAGATCACCTGGACGCTGCACCTGCGCGACCGCGCCTCGGGCCGCGTCCTGACCAACTTCGATGTCGTGCACGACAAGCAGCTGCACCTGGTCGTGGTGGCGCGCGACCTCACCTGGTTCAACCACATTCACCCCACGCTGGCCGCCGACGGCACCTGGACCACGCGCTTCACGGTGCCGCGCGCCGGCACCTACCGCTTCTTCGCCGACTACACGCGCACCGGGCCGCAGCACGAGGTGATCGTGCGCGATGTCACCACATCGGAGCCGCAGGCGGGCGACATGACGGCGGCGGCGCTGGTGGCCGACGCGCCGGACGCACAGGGGTTCATCGCGCGCGCGGTCGAGGCGGCGCCGGAAGGCCATCCGGACATACCCGGCGGCGCCGCGTACACGGTCAAGCTGATGCCGATGCCCGCGTACATCATCGCCGGCCAGCCTGTTATGCTGCACGCGATGGTGCTCGATGCGCACGCACAGCCGGTGCGCGACCTCGAGCCGTACCTCGGCGCGGCCGGCCATGCCGTCGTGATCTCCGAGGACGGCGCGCGATACCTCCACGTCCACCCGATGGGCGACAGCACCGCCGGCATGTCGCACGAGATGCCGGGGATGCCCGCGGGGGACGCCAGCATGACGTCCGACCCGCACGGACCGAATGTGATGTTCCACACCCAGTTCCCGCGCGGCGGACGCTACCGCGTGTGGCTGCAGTTCCAGCACCGCGGCGCGATCATCACCGCGCCGTTCGTGCTGGACGTCCGCGACGCCAGCTAGCGCGCGAGCGCCGCAGACAGTCGCGACATCGCGTCGTCGCCGACGGCGTCCGGCGCATCCGGCGCGATGTCCAACACCCAGGTGTCGAGACGGATCCGCACGCGTTCGCCCAAGGCGAACCACTTCGCCGCCCGCGCGTCCTGCCGCAGCAGCGCGAAGTAGTCGGTGCCGAAGCTGCGCACGCGCACCACGTGCAGCGACGCGCGTGGCGCTGCATCGAGCGCGATGTCCGTCCACGTCTCGCCGTCGCGGCGGAAGGTGTGCCCTTCGACGGTGACGCGCTCGCGCGACCGGTCGGCGACCTTCGAGGCGTTGGCGGTGGCGCGGAGGTTCCAGCCGCTCTCCGAGAGCTGCACCTGGTCCACCGCTGCCGGAGTGTCCGGCGAGGGGGGCGGCGCGCGGACGCGCGAAGCCTGCGGCACCTCCGCGCGCGTGGTCCGCTGCGACTTCGCCTGCAGGTTCGGCTGAGGGGTCGCGGGCCCGAACTGCGCGACCGCCTGATCGGGCTCGCGGGCCAGCAACGCGAGTTCCTCGGTGAGAATCCCGTAGCGCGATGCGAGCGCACGCAGGCTATCCAGCCGTGCCGGCGTCCGCCCTTCGTGGCGCAAATCGTCCAGCAAGGCCGCGGCCTTGCGCGACGCCCACAACACCGGCACCGATGCGCTGCGCGCGTCCGCGTCCTCGAAATCCACCGGCCACGACGCCGCCAGCATGCGGCCGTCCGGGGCGCGGCCCTCGAGACGCACCGTCGCGCGCCCGCTGCGCGGCGCCACCCGGCCGGCGATCAGCAGCGGTTGGTCGGCGAACAGGTCGAGCGCGCCCGACGGGAACACCTGCCGCACCCGCGCACCGTCGATCGTCACCTGCACGTCGCGGACGCACGGCCGCTCCACGCGGCGGCGCAGCGCGCCGACCGCGACGCCGACGTCCTCGCCTGGATGCACGTAGGTGACGCTGCCATGTCCGCGGCGTGCGAGGTCGTCGAGCAGGTGCGCGTCGACGTCATACCCGACGCCGAACGCGTAGAACCGCATCCCGCGCGGCGCGTGCGCGGCCCGACGGAGTATCACGGTGGGGTCGGTCTCGCCCTCGGTCGCCTTGCCATCGGTGAGGAAAAGCACGAGCGAGGCGTCCCACTCCGGCGTCAGCGCGGTCTCCAACGCCTCGGCGATGTTGGTGCCGCCCCCCGCGGCGAGTCCCTCCACCCACTCGCGCGCCTGGCGCCGCGTGGGCGATGTCGCCGCCACCGGCCCGCCGCGCGCGAACGACCGCACGTTCGACGCGAACGCCACCAGGTTGAAACGGTCGCTGGCGCGCAGGTCATCGAGGAAGCGGCTCAGCGCGGCCTGCGCCTGCGCGAATTTCTCGCCCTCCATGCTGCCCGAGGTGTCGAGCACGAAGACGGCCGTCTGCGGCGTCCGCGCCCGCGACTGCAGCAGTTGCCATCCCGGCGAGAGCGAGAGCAGGAAGTAGTCGTCGGCGCCGTGGCCGCGTGCGGTGCGCAGGTCCAGCCCGACATCGCGCGCGTCGCGCACCACGCTGAGTTCGAGCACGCCGCGAGGATCGGGGTGCGCGTCCCGGAAGCGCACACGCGCCGCGCTGGCACCGAGTCGCCGCACCTCGATCTCGTGGCTGGACGAGGAGACTTGCGCCAGCGGCGCGACGCCGTCGATCTGCAGCGTGAAATCGATCGCACCGCGACGATCCGCGCCACACAGGCTCGCCAGCTCGACGCGCACCCGCTGCCGTCCTTCGCGCGCGGGCAGCGGCTGGTGGAAGCGATACGACACGGTGCGCGTGCCGCCGGCAGGAATCGGAAAGGCCGACAGCCGGATGAGCCCATGCCCGGCGAGTTCGAGCAGCGCCGGATCGCGCCGCTGCCGGACGATCGCTTCGTAGATTCCGCGGGCTTCCGCGGCGGGCAGCACCTCGGCGCGGTACTCACGGCCATCGGCCAGCAACACCGCGTCGCTCACCACCGCGGCGGCGGGCACCGGCAACAGGACCTCGACCTGCTGGGTCTGGGCTGATGAGTTGCTGAAGGTCTGATTGCATGAGGTGGTGAGGATGCCGCCATCGAGCGTGGCCTCGGCGACGGTGGAACTGCGCACGCCGGCGGCCGGCTCCGGTGATTCGTCGTGGGGCGGAAACGGAGTGGGGAGGATCGGCGGCATCGGGGCGATGATGCGCGCAGCGGGACGCGGCGCGCGCCCGAGCGGCGCGGAGGGAGCGAGAGCGGTGCATGTGACACTCGCGATCAACAGGGCGAGGACGCGGAACGGACGGGCGAGGTGCATCGAAGGCCTCCTTCACATGAGCGGCCGGACACGGGCGCGGCGGCGGGGTGAAGGGACCTACGGCTGGGCAGCGACAACTATTCCCGAAGCGCGGCCTGCAGCGCGCGGGCGCGCGTCAAGCGCTGCGCGTCGTCGGGACGATGGCGGGTGTCGAGCGCGAGTACGCGTTCGTAGGCGTGCACGGCGCTGGTCGCCTCCGCACGCGAGTGCAGCGTGCGCGCCAGCCACTCGCGCGCCTGGCCCAACGTGCGCCAACGCGAGGCCTGCTCGGCGACCGGCATCCCGCTCGGCGTCGCTGCCGCGAGAATCTGCTCCTCGCGCGCCGCGTGATTTTCGACCCACATCGCGCCGCGCGTGGTGTCGGCGAGGCCGAGGGAGGGCGCCGCAGCCGGCGCGGACTGCGCCGCGCTCGTCTTCAGGGAGAGCGACGCAGGCGCCTCCGCGCTCTCGGTTCGCAGCTTCGACGCGATCCGGTCGTGGACAGCGGGGGCCGTCGTGCCCTCGGGGTTGGACAGCTCCAGTTGCCGGGCCGCGTCCGGCTCGAGGGGGATCGGGACGAAGGCTGTCACGGGTTC
>JBKJUD010000015.1:0-2988 GCA_046590735.1 Candidatus Eiseniibacteriota bacterium
GAAAGGCGCCTTCACCGGCGCGCTGGCGCGCAAACCTGGGCGTCTCGAGGGGGCGGACGAGGGCACGGCGTTCCTGGACGAAATCGGCGACATCTCGCCGCGCGTGCAAGCCAAGCTCCTGCATTTTCTCGAGACCGGCGAGTGCGAGCGAGTCGGCGGCACGCGCACGATGAAACTGGATTGCCGCATCATCGCCGCCACCAACCGCCCCTTGCGCGAGGGCGTGCGCGACGGGTGGTTCCGCGAGGATTTGTATTACCGGCTCAATGTCATCGAGCTGCGCGTGCCCGCGCTGCGCGAGCGGCGCGAAGACATCCTGCCCCTCGCCGAAGCTTTCGTGCAGCGATTCGCCCAGGAATTGAAGCGGCCGTCTCTGCGGCTGGCGTCCCGCACCTGCGAGATCCTCACCCGCTATGCGTGGCCCGGAAATGTCAGGCAGCTGAAGAACGTCGTCGAGCGGATGGTGGTGCTCGCTGACGCGCCGGCACTCGGCCCGGAGCTGCTGCCGCCGGAGATGTTCGAGACATCCCCGACGCCCTTGTCCCCGGCAACCGAGGGAGACCTCGTGCCGTATCGCGAGGCTGTCACCGCCTTCAAGCGCGCCTACATCCAGCGCGCGCTTGCCGCCACGGGGGGCAATCAGACGAAGGCCGCCGGATTGCTGGGGATCCAGCGCACATTCCTCAACAAGCTCGTACGGGAGATGGATGCGTCAGAGGGCTCCACGGGCGAGATCACGGCCGATGACATCGCCGACCCGCTGTAATCGCACCAGAGGGTGGAGGCCACCGGCCCCCACCCTCTGGTGTACGTCGCGCTGAAAGCCGCACCAGATCGCCTCGCTGCGAGCCTCGATGAAGGCCCGCCCTCGCTCAGCGAAGGATCACGAGGCGCCGCACGTCCGCGCCGCCCTGGTACGTCAGGCGAGCGTAGTACACGCCCGTCCCCACCGCTGCCCCGCGCGCATCACGTCCATCCCATACAACGCCATGGTCGCCCGCTGGGCGCACGCCCTCGACGAGCACGGCCACTTGCCGTCCGGCCGCGTTGAACACCGCAAGCCGCACCCGCGAGGCAAGCGGAAGCCGGTACGACACGGACACCGGTCCGCGCGACGGAACGGGCCCGACCGCACGCAGGAGCGCCGTGCGCGGGAGGGGCGAGGAGCCGACCTCCCCATCCCCAATCGCCGAGACGGCCGATAGGGCGTAGGTAGCCAGCGCGGTGGCCGGTTGCGCGCCTGCCTCGGTGAAACTCCCGCCGACGTACATCGCCGTGCCGTACGGCGCCAACGCGTTGACGGAGCCCGCGACACCCGATCCGGGCGAGCTGAACAGACCGTCGCCGCCTCGTGCTGTTTCATGCCACAGGGCGATACCACTGACGCCCACCGTGTCGGCCAGATCGAAGTCACCGCCGACGAAGAGGTCGGTGCCGCCGTACGACGACGGCGAGACGGCGAGCGCGCGCACCGTGTCGTTCACCCCGGCGGCCAGGGCGGTGTAGTTCACGCCATCCCAGAACGCGAGGTTGGACGTCGCGATGTCGACGGTTCCCACGGCGGTCGTGAACTTGCCGCCGACCGCGAGGCGCGAGCGGTACGACGCGAGAGCGAACACGGTGGGAGCCGCGGCCGTGTTGTCCTTCAGGCCGCCGCCGACCGCCCTCCACCTCTTGTCCTCCCACCGTGCGAGACCACTGACCGGCGTCGCGCCCGAGGACGCGAAGGTGCCGCCCGCGTACAGGCTGCCGTTGTGGATCGTGAACGCATACACCGCCGGCACCGTGCCGCCGCTCAATCCCGAGCCGGCGGCCGCGAACGCGCTTCCCTGCCACGCCACCACGTGGAGGAATGAATGCGAGACGTTGTTGTCATTGGTGAAGGCTCCCCCGACGAAGAGGGAATTGCCCAACGGCCCGCCGGGCGGTGCAACCGCGAGCGCGTACACCGGCCCATTGAGACCCGAGCCGACCTTGACCCACGCCGTCCCGTTCCAGCGCGCCAGGTACTTGATCGTGGCATCGCCGCCGGCCGAGGTGAAATCTCCGCCGATGTAGGTCTCGCCGTTGTACTGCATCACCGCGCGCACCGCGCCGCCTGCCACGCCGGAGCCGTAGGAATGCCACGCGGCGCCGTCCCAGCGGGCGATGCCATTGGTCGCGAGCGAACCAACGCTGACGAACGTCCCGCCGACGTACAACCCGTCGCTCAAGGGACTGGCCGTCGACACCACCGCGCCGGGATCGACGTTCCAGCTGCAGTCCGGGTACCAGAAGGCGTTGCCGAAGGGCTCCCACCAATACGCGACGTGCGGAGCGTAGGTGCCACCCGCGTAGTCGAACTCGCCACCGGCGTACAGCACACCGTCGCCTTCGTAGAGGACGTGCACCGGACCGGTGAAGGGCGCGCCGGACTGGGCGCCGGGCAGGTCGTCCCACATGCAGCCGTTCCACTGGGTGATGTACGGGCTTGAAATGCCGCTGGGCACCCTGGTGAAGTCGCCACCCAGCACGAGCGCATTGTGGTGGACGCGAAGGGCCCGGAATATCGAATAGGAATCCCATCCGAGATCGTTCCAGTTTTGGCCCCCCTCCCACCGCGCTATGCCGAGCGATGACTGGCTCACCGGGGCCCCGACCGCGTAGTCGAACGATCCGGCCGCATAGAGTTCGCTCTGGAAGTTGGCCAACGCGAGCACAGCGCCGGCGCTCACGATACCGTCATGAACGAGACCGTTCGTGAACCCACCAACGTCGATCCACGATTGTCCGTTCCACGCCGCCAGTGAGGCGACCGCACCGATGCTCGATGTGCCCGGTCCCGCGAGGTCGTTGAAATAGCCCCCCATGATCAGCCACCCATCGAACTCCAGCAGGCAGTGCACGCCGTGCTCAACGACCCCGAATTGATCGAGGTAGATCCCCGCCACCAAGCCTGCTTCCGCGAGCACGCCGATACAGGAATCCCCCGGGGCAGGCGCGCGCAGC
>JBKJUD010000016.1:0-5346 GCA_046590735.1 Candidatus Eiseniibacteriota bacterium
GCCCGCCGGCTGCGAGGCGACGCGAGTTTCTGGGCATCCTTTCCTTGCTTCTCTCGTCCGAGTTCCCACTTGACGCGGCTGAGTTGACCAGTTAGTTTTCCCTAACTTGTCAACTCAGCCGCGTCAAGTGGGAACTCGGACGAGAGAAGCAAGGAAAGGATGCCCAGAAACTCGCGTCGCCTCGCAGCCGGCGGGCGCCGCCCAGGGCCACGTATTCAATTCAGCGTCTGGGGATCCGGAGGCAGGCTGCCGGCTTGTTCAATGGCGCGGCCGAGGTCGGTCGCCAGCGCCTCGAGGAAGGTCTGGTCGCGGGGATCGAAGGCGTCCAAGCCGTCGCTGTCGATGTCGATCTCGCCCACCACGACGCCCCCGGCGCGCACCGGGACGACGATCTCCGAGCGAGTGTCCAGGCTGCAGGCGAGGTAGCGACTATCGGCGTTGACGTCGGGGACCACGATCGTGCGTTCCTCGGTGACCGCGGCGCCGCAGATGCCCCGGCCCAGCGGGATGCGCGTATGGGGCGAGGGCGCGCCGCGGAAGCACTCGAGCACCAACTCGTCCCCGCGCCGCAAATACACACCGGTCCATGCGTAGTGCGGCATCTTCAACTCGAGCGCCTCGACCGCCCAGTCCAGGAACTTGTGCAGCGCCTCAGGCGAACGAACCGCGTGTGCGCCGCGGGTGGCCGCCTCCAGCAGCATCTCCCGCATCTCCGGCGAGCCCGCGAGTGGCGAGGGTCCGCCGGCGTCAAGGGGCTGCGTGCGGGGTGGGGTGCGGGGCGGGGTACGGCGGGGCGGCGCGGCTGACATGCAATCCTCCTTCACGGCTCACGGACGCCCCATTGTCCGTGGCGCCCCTGCGCCGGTCAAGATCCAGCATCCTCCGCGAACAGGGCGAGTTGTGGCGTGGGCGCGCGCGGCACCCGGAACTGGGTGGTGTCGAGCGGATGCGGCACGTCCGCGAACCCGAGCCGGCGATGGGCGAGGTGAAACCGCCGCGCCAGCAACTCAGCCACCGGGCCGGTGCCCGACATGCGCGTCGCGAAGTCGTGACTCGTCAGTCCACCCTCGCGCGTCTGCCGGATCAGGCTCAGCACATGCTGCGCACGCTCCGGGAAGTGCGTGTCCAGCCAGCCGGCGACCATCTCCTTCAACTCGTACGGCAATCGCAGCAACACGTAACCGGCGGACTGCGCGCCCGCGCTGCGGGCGGCCTCGAGCAGCGACTCGAGTTCGTGGTCGTTGAGTCCCGGGATCATCGGCGCGCAGAGCACGCCCACCGGGATCTCCGCGGCGGCCAGCGCCTTCAGCGTGTCGAGCCGGCGCGACGGCGCCGCGGCGCGCGGCTCCATCCGGCGCGCCAGTGTCCGGTCGAGCGTGGTCAGCGAGACGATCACCCGCGTGAGCCGCCGGGCGGCGAGCCGGCCCAGGATGTCGATGTCCCGCTGCACCAGCGCCGACTTCGTGATCACGGCCACGGGATGCCCGAACTCCTCGGCCACCTCCAGCACCGCGCGCGTGATGCGATGCTCGCGCTCAATGGGCTGGTAGCAGTCGGTGTTGGCGCCGAGCACCAGCACGTCGCAGCGATAGGAGGCGCGGGCGAACTCCTCGCGCAGGCGTTCCGGCAGCTCCGGCTTGGCCCACAGGCGCGACTCGAAGTCGAGGCCAGGGGACAGTCCGAGACGCGCGTGCGAGGGACGCGCGTAGCAGTACATGCAGCCGTGCTCGCAGCCGCGATAGGGATTCACCGACCGGTCGAAGCCGATGTCGGGGGAATCGTTCCAACTGAGGGCGCTGCGGGACTGCTCGAGCGTCACGGTGGTGCGCAGGGGGCGCGGCTCCTCGTCGGCGGAGCCCCAGCCATCATCGAAGGGTTCGTGCACCTGCCGCAAGTGGCGGCTCGGGGGGCTGTGGACGGCACCGCGGCCGCGGGGGGCAACGCTGTCATGCACAAATGTATACCACGGGTCGCCCATGTCCGCAACGGCGGCAATCGTGGCCCGTCTGAAGTTCTGGCCCATCCCATCCCTGGAGTCGGGCATGTTGGGGAGACTCGATGGTGCCGGGAGAGGGAATCGAACCCTCATGGTGCTCATCACACCAGCGGATTTTAAGTCCACCGCGTCTGCCAGTTTCGCCATCCCGGCGAAGCCTCGCGTCGCCAGAGTAGTACAAGGCGATCCTCGACCGCAATCACTGTCGAGAATGATCCGACAAGCAGATGAAGCCCGACGACTTGCCGGCAGGTCGGGCCGGGGCCGGTGTTCGCGGCACGCCCTGGCGGGATTCCGTCAACTTCCCCGCGCTCCTCGCGTCACCGAGAAGCTCGCAAACACGCAGGGGCATCGCCTGCAGGCGACGCCCCCGTGTCTCGGCCCGGCCTCGGAGCGGAGGTCGCCGCTAGGCGTGCGCCTGCGTCGGCGCGTGTGCCGCGGCCGCATGACTGTGGTGCGCGGCCACCGGCGGGTTCGCCAGCGGCATCACCGGGTGCTTCGCGCGGAACAGGCTCACCATCAGCACGAACAGGCCCGCCACCCCCAGCGGAATCCCGATCTCCGGCAGCCCGAATGCCACCTTCGACGGCGAGAGCGACGGCATGATCTCCATGTAGTGCTGCATCAGCCCACCGACCCAGATCACCGCGGTGAAGAACAGCATCAGCGCCGGCGTGGTCTTCGCCTTCTTGGTCAGCATGCCGAAGAACGGCACGACGAAGCAGATGCCCAGGGTGGCGAAGGCGAGGTGCTCGTAGACGCCGCGCGTGCGCAGCAGGAAGTAGTGGGTGTCCTCCGGCATGTTGCCGTACCAGTACGGCAGGTACTGGCACCAGAACAGGTACATCCACGCCATGCACCACGAGAAGGTGAACTTGCCGAGGTCGTGGTAGGTGGAAGTGGTGATCCACTTCGACAGACGGCCATCGCGGTTGGTGACCGCCGACAGCGCCCACACGGTCGCCCAGCCGGTGTACAGCGTGGTCATGAAGAACCACGCGCCGAACAGCGACGACGTCCAGTGCGGATCCACTGACATGATCAGGTCGAAGGCGAGAAACGACATGAACAGCGCCCAGCACAGGATGAACACCGGCGAGAGCCAGCGGTGCGTGGCCGCCTCGCGGTCGAGTGCCGCGCGGACCTCGCCGTCGGCCTGTGCCTGGGCGGGCGAGAGCTTCTTGCGCAGCACGATCGCGTCCGGCGCGGTGGAACGGCTGACGAAGCGGTAGCCGAGGACGAGCAGCACGGTCAGCATCAGCATGTCGCGCAGGAACACGTTGGGGAAAGTGAGCCAGGCGCCCTGGTGGACGTGCTCGGTGGCCCACGGGTAGATGTGCTTGGCGCCGAAGAGGTGCACGAGCGCCACCAGCACGGCGGCCACTGGGGCGAACGAGAACAGGCTCTCCGCGATGCGCGAGATCGAGCGGCCCCAGTTGCCCACCGCCACCTTGAGCACGGCGGCGATGACCACGCCGGCCATCGAGATGCCGAGGAAGAACACCGTGCTCACCAGCAGCATGCCCCAGGCACGCGGCGCGGTGTCACCCTTGGCGGTGAGGAGAAAGGTGCCAAGTCCCACCACGATCAAGAACACGCTCAGCGCGCGGACCATCGCGTTGACCGGGCGGGGAAGTGCGGCCGAAAAGTCGTCCACTGCGTTTCTCCTTTCCACTGTCCAAGCGGCCTCAGAGGCCTACTTGGGGCCGCCGGTCTTCTGCATCGCCCGGACGTAGTTCACCAGGTGCCAGGTATCCGTCGAGGACACCGCGAAGTTGTAGGCCGGCATCAGCGGCCCGCCCCGGCGAGTGTGGCTGTAGATGTAGCCATCGCTCTTGCCCATGGTGTTGGCGGTGGCGCCCACCAGGGTCGGCGGCGGCATCATGCCCTTGCGGACCACCAAGCCGTCGCCCTTCATGCTGGCGCCGTGGCAGGCGATGCAGTAGGTGTCCCACGACTGCTTGCCGTGTGCGATCGAGGCGGCCGAGGACGGCACCGGGTTGACCAACGCGTCAGACGCTGGGTCGGCGGGGATCACCTCGGATCCGCGTCCGTCGCGACACACGCTGCCGGCGGGTTGCTGGCGCGGCATCTCCTGCGTCTTGATGCTGGCTTGGCGCCGCAGGTCCTTTGACCAAGGGAACGCGTGCGCGGGCGAGGCCAGGGCGCTGAGCCCCGCCGCCAGCGCGACACCCGCGAGAATCCGGCTACCGCGCTTCAACACGCACCTCCTCCGCGCCGGCCTGGCGCAACAGTGCCTCGACCTGCGCCGCCTTGTCGCGGCCGCACGGCACCCAGATGCCGATGCGATCCTCGGAGAAGCGCGGGTCGTAGGGCTCGGGCGCGCTGTAGTTCGGCATGCCGCCCAGCCCGATCATCGACAGGAAGTTGCACAGCGACCCGAACAGCACGGTCAGTTCGAAGGCGATGATCATGTACGGCGGCAACGAGGTCATCGACTTGCCGCCGACCACGAGGCCCCAGTGCTGCGCGGACAGGATGGTGAGCGCCAAGGCCGTGATGAAGCCCACCGCGCCGCCCACCAGCACGAAGTACTTCACCGGGGAGGGCGACTGCTCGAGCACCTCCTCGATCTCGTGGTGGGGGATCGACGAGGTCACCGTGATGTCGGTGATGCGCTCGGCCTTCAACGCGGTGACCGCGTCGACGGCGCAATCGACGTACTCGTAGACGGCGAGCACTCCCTCGGCTCTGCGGCTCACGCGGCCACCCCCCTCTTCATCCGCGCCGGCAGGATTTCCTTCACCTCGGCGATCGACACCGCGGGCAGCAGCTTGATGAACAGCAGGAACCACATGCCGAACCACGCGAAGCTGCCGGCGGTGATGCCGTACTCGATGTAGGTCGGCGCGTAGGCGGTGCTCCACTTCCACACCACGAACGAGTGGGCGAGCGACTGGATGATGATCACGAAGCGCTCGAACCACATGCCGACGTTGATGAACAGGCAGAGCACGAAGACCTTCTTGATGTCGGTGCGGAAGGACTTCTTCCACAGCAGCAGCGGGAGCAGGCAGTTGCACAGCACCATGATCCCGTAGCACCAGCCGAAGTGGCCGAAGGCGCGGTCCATGAACGTGCCCCACTCGTACTTGTTGCCGCTGTACCAGGCGCAGAACCACTCGAGCCCGTAGGCGTAGGTGACGATCGACGAGGTGAGCAGGATCAGCTTGGTCATCATCTCGTAGTGCCACGGCGTGATGTATTCCTCGAGGCGGAACACCTTTCGCATCGGGGTCATCAGCGTGATCACCATTGCCACGCCGGAGAAGATGGCCAAGCTGATCCTGCTCACCTCGTCGATCGTCACCTACGCCTACGGGCTCGAG
>JBKJUD010000177.1:0-4174 GCA_046590735.1 Candidatus Eiseniibacteriota bacterium
CGCAGCGCCACGGCGGTTCGATCGAGGCGGTGCTCGCGCATCGCGAGGCGCTGGAGCGCGAGCGCGCCCAGTTCGACGGCGACCCGCGCGCCGACGCGGCCATCGAGGAGGCGCTCACCGCCGCCCTCGCCACGCGCGACCGCGCCGCCGCCGATCTCACCGCGCGCCGCACCGAGGCCGCGCCACGCTTCGCCGGAGCGCTGGCCGACAGCGCCGCGCTGCTCGGCCTGCCCGGCGCCCGGCTGACGATGGAGCTGACCCCGCACGCCGGCGGCGACGCTGTCACCGAGCGCGGCGCCGAGGACGCGGAGTTGCTGTTCGCGGCCAACGTCGGCGAGGACCTGCGTCCCCTGGCGCGTGTCGCCTCGGGCGGCGAGTTGTCGCGATTGCTGCTGGCGGTGCGCAGCGTGCTGCGCCAGCCCGACGCCACCCGCACGCTGGTCTTCGACGAGATCGACCAAGGCATCGGCGGCCACGTCGCCGAGACCGTCGCGCGGCGCGTGCAGGAGGTGGCGGCGGACACCCAGGTCGTCGCCATCACCCACCTCCCGGTGCTCGCGGCACGCGCCGACGCGCAGTGGGTCCTCGACAAGCAGGTGGCCGGCGCACGCACGCACGTCCGTGTGCGCGAGGTCGAGGGAGAGGCGCGCGTGGAGGAAATCGCGCGCATGCTCACCGGATCGGCCGCCACCCAGGAAGCTCTGGTCCATGCGCGCGCCCTGCTCGCCGACGCGCAACGCGCACCGGATGGCGGCGCGCCGCGTCCCCGCGCGACGGACGCCCGCGGGCGCGTCGCGCCGCGGTCCACCACACGAAAGGATGTGCATGTCTGAGCTGTTTCGAGGCGGAAAGGCGAGCCTGACCGAAGCGGAGTTCCGGCGGCGCTACGACAGCGGCGCCGCGGTGCCGCTGACCTGCGAAGTGGTGGCCGACAGCGAGACGCCGGTGTCGGCGTTCCGCAAGCTGGTGGGCGCCGGCCAGGGCTACCTGCTCGAGAGCATCGAGGGCGGCGAGAAGTGGGGCCGGTATTCGATTCTCGGCGCCGACCCCGGCGCGGTGCTGCGCTTCCAGGACGGACAGATGACCGTGCGTCGCGGCGCCGCCGAGGAAGTGCGCCCGGCGCCGCAGCCCCTCGACGCGCTTGCCGCGTTCGTGCAGGAAGCCGGCATGGGCTCGGCGCCCGAGGTCGCCCGCTTCACCGGCGGCGCCGTCGGCTTCGCCGGCTTCGACATCGTACGCACGCTCGAGACGCTCCCCCCGTGTCGCGAGCCTGATGTCGCGCTGCCCGATGCCGCGTTCCTGCTCGCCGACCGCCTGGTGATCTTCGACAACCTGCATCACACCCTGACCATCGTCAGCCACGTCGCCCCGGCGCCGGGCCGCGACAGCGCCGAAGCCTGGCGGCTGGCGCAGGAGGGCATCGCCGATGTCCTCGCCCGCCTCTCCGCGCCGACGCCACGCAGCGCGCCGGCCGCCGAGCGCGACGCGCCCGCCTTCGACACCTCGACGCCGGAGGCCGACTACGTTGCCGCGGTGGAGCGCGCGCAGGAGTACATCCGCGCCGGCGACATCGTGCAGACGGTGCTCGCGCAACGGCTGTCGGCGCCGTTCCGCGGCGATCCGTTCGACATCTATCGCGCGCTGCGCGTGCTCAATCCGTCGCCCTATCTCTACTACCTCCAGTTCGCCGACCTCGCCGTCATCGGCTCGTCCCCGGAGGTCCTGGTGCGCGTGGACGGCCGCCGCGTCGAGACGCGGCCGATCGCCGGCACCCGCCCGCGCGGCGCGACCCGCGAGGAGGACGACGCGATGGAAGCGGAACTCCTCGACAGCGCCAAGGAGCGCGCCGAGCACGTCATGCTGGTCGACCTCGCGCGCAACGACCTGGGACGCGTGGCGCGGCACGGTTCGGTGGAGGTCACCCGCTTCATGGAAGTCGAGCGCTACGCGCGGGTGATGCACCTGGTCTCCGACGTCTCCGCCGAATTGCGCGAGGACTGCACCGCGCTCGACGCGCTCAAGGCATGCTTTCCCGCCGGCACCGTCTCGGGGGCGCCGAAGATTCGCGCGATGCAGATCATCGACGAACTCGAGCCGCTGCGCCGCGGCGTGTACGCCGGCGCGGTGGGCTACCTTGACCACGACGGCAATCTCGACACCTGCATCGCCATCCGCACCGCAGTGGTGACCGGCGGGTGCGTCTACGTCGGCGCGGGCGCCGGCATCGTCGCGGACTCCGAGCCACAGGCCGAATATCAGGAGACCCTGCACAAGGCGTCGGCGGTGCTCGACGCGGTGCATGCCGCGGCACGGGGCATGCGGTAACCCCATCGGGCCGGGGTGCCCCGGTCCCACCCGGCGACAGGGGGAGTCGCGGGGTGTCCGCCACGCTCCCCGCGTGTCCGTCCCGCACCCTCCCGGCATCCGGCCGGACACCGCGGAGGGGAGGGGTGACCGCAGGGCCGGGCACACGACCGGGCGCGAAGGCAAGACGGCCGCAATGAGATCGTTGACGGCGGTGGAGGGATCGCGCTAGGCTTCGTTCCAGCGAGCCCATCCCCCACAGCGCACCCGGTTGATCCCCCTCCCGAGAATTTGCCGCATGTCCCTTGTCCGGCGATCGCCACGGCATCGTTCCGAACCGGGGAGAAGATCGATGAAACCTCCCTTGCCCCTTGACGATAGAAGGGCTCACAAGTAGGTTTCCTCGGTTCACCGCCAGCCGCAGCCTCACCGACCTGCATCGACCGAAAGGAGAACGTCACTATGGTGTTCCGGAGACTCACCCGTGTGTTGACCGCCACGGCCTTTCCGGCACTCATGGTCCTTCTTGCCCTCGCCGTTGCTTCGCCGGCCTGGGCGGCTGGAGTGGGCAAGATCACCGGGCGTGTGACCAGCTCGGGCGGCGACGGCTTGACAGCCAACGTGATCATCCTGGAAACCAAGATGGGCGCGCGGTGCGACGAGAACGGCAACTTCACCATCGCGAACGTCCCGGTCGGCACCTACTCGCTGCGGGCGATCATTCCCGGCTACGCCCGCGTCAGCAAGTCCGCGGTGGCAGTCGACGCCGGCAAGGTCGTGACCGTCAATTTCTCGCTCGCCACCGAGGCGGTCCAAGTGGCGACGGTGGAGGTCAAGGGCGGCGGATCGGCGCGCCCGAAAATCGACCTCAAGACCACCTCCGCGAAGTCCACCATCGACTCCAAGTCGCTCAGGACCCTCCCGGTCGACACCTTCAAGGAAGCCATCGCCATCAAGCCGGGCATCGTCGCCCAGGCCGGCCAGCTGCACGTGCGCGGCGGCCGTTCCGGCGAAATCAGCTACCAGGTCGACGGGATGCGCATCGGTGACCCGCTCACCGGCGGCAGCTCCGACCTCTCGACCGCGGCGGTCGGCTCCTCCGACATCATCATCGGCGGGCTGGACGCGCAGTACGGCAACGCTCAGTCCGGCGTCATCAACACGCGGACGCAGGAAGGCGACTTCAAGTACTCCGGCAATATCCAGTTCTCGACCGACGATTACGGCGCGCCGGACAAGACGTACAACAACTTCGACCGCTTCACCCTCGGCATCGGCGGCCCGTTCGTGCTGCCCAAGACCACGTTCTATACCACGCTGGAAGGCACCTACTCCGACACCTACCTGAAGACCGCGGAGAAGCGCCCGCGCCACACGCTGCTCGACTTCATCCGCCTGGGTGACCGGCAGACCAACGACCTGAAGTTCCAGTCAAAGCTCGCGTGGAAGCCCGGCAAGAGCTACAAGCTCACGGCGGAGATCCTCCGCAACTTCTCCCGCAACGACAACTACCTGCACCAGTGGTCGCGCGAAGGCTACGTCCAGGTCACCTACCAGACCATCACGACGAGCAGCGGCACGCGGCAGGTGATCCCGGTCTACGGCCGCTGGTCGGCGACCCAGGAAGACTCGACCTTCCAGTACTACAACGCCGCGCAGCACACGCCGAACTACACCAACGGGTTCGACCTCTACAAGCTGGTCTGGACCCAGTCGATCGGCACGAAGTCGTTCTACAACATCAAGATTGCCGAGAGCGTCTTCCACGCCACCGCGGACGTGCAGGGCAAGCAGCCGTGGCAGTACGACATCCGCTATCCGGCCTACTTCCAGGGGAACTCCTAGGAAGGCCTGTTCTGGGTCACCCACG
>JBKJUD010000288.1:0-13836 GCA_046590735.1 Candidatus Eiseniibacteriota bacterium
CCTGCGCCGGCCGCACGCCGACGGTCCCGAGCCCCCACAATACGTGATTCGGGGCGGGCTCGCATCCCCGGGGCCAGGACGGCCGGGCGACCAATGGGATGCGCCGGCGGCGGGGGCCGTGTCGCGCGTCGCGGCATCCCCGGGCGAGCCCCTGTGGTAGCGTCCCCCCGCGCCAGACGCCGCGCGTCCTCCGTCCGACCATCCCGGGAGAATTTGCACATGAGCACCGAGATCCCCGCCCCCACCATTGCCGTCTTCGGAAGCAGCACCTTGGCGGCCGACTCCCCCGCGTGCCAGCTCGTGCGGCAGTTGGGCCAGCGGCTGGCGGAGCGCGGCGCACACGTGGTCAGCGGCGGCTACGCCGGCGTCATGGGCGCCATCAGCGAGGGGGCGCACGGGGCCGGCGGCCGGGTGCGCGGCATCACGCTGGGGACCTTCACCGACCGCGGCGCGAACCGCTGGCTCACCGAGGAGGAACTCGCGCCCGACCTGTACACCCGATTGCGCGTGCTCACCGAGACGCCGGATGGCTACGTGGTCGCCAGCGGCAACCTGGGCACGCTGACGGAGCTGTTCCTGACCTGGAACCTGGCAATGCTGCAGTTGCTGCCGCCGCGCCCGATCGTCCTGCTGGGCGCGCACTGGCGCGAACTTCTCGCGCACCTGTTGCAGACCGGGCTGGTCCCGCAGCGTCACCTCGACCTGCTCGCGGTGACCGAGGGAGTGGAGGACACGCTGGCCGCGCTGGCGCCGTGCTTCGCGCCCCGCACGCTAGAACGCCAGTAGCCGCCGCGGCGCCTCGCCGTCGAGGCGCAGGAAGTAGATCCCCGCGGCGAGTCGGACGGGCTCGCGCGGCAGCAGCCGCGACGTCCCCGCCGGAAGCCCGGGCGCCGTGTAGCGCGCCACCACGCGGCCCCGCACGTCGGCGAGCTGGCCCGCGAGGGCGGCCCGATGCGACAGCGTCAGCGCCAGTTCCCCGGTGCCGCGCCGCAGGGTGGCGCGTTCGACCGGCGAGGGCACGGGGGGTGGCGCGATCGTGGTGGGCCGCAGCGACACGCCCACGCGCACCGACGCGATTTCCCACGGCGTCAGCGTCAACGTGACGGCGCCGTCGATCACCGCGAGCGGTGCCACCTGGCTCTCGACGAGATCGGTGCGTTCCGCCGACGTGAGCACGAACACATCGCCGGCCAGAGTCGTGGTCAACGGGAGCCCGGTCGTGTTGGCGAGACGCGCGATGTAGCGGCCCGGCTGGATGTCGGACGGACGCAGCACGCTCAACTGCGCGGAAGGTGACGAGGACGTGAGCAGCCGCGAGGCGACCGCCGGCAGCGCGCCGGTGACCGGCGCATTCACCGCCAGCGCGCGCAGCGGCGTCGCGGTTTCCCAGCCGAAGCGCGAGGAGGCGGCGGGATCGAAGGGATCGCCGTGGGCGCCCAGCGCAAACCGGTAGGTGATCTGCGGACTCTGGCCCGGCTCCACCTCGAGCGGGCCGTTCCCGGTGTTCTTGTACTTGGCCTCGTCCTCCTTCTTGAGCAAGCGCCCCAGCACGCGCGCCGTCCCGGGCGCGAAGGTGGCGCCGAAGTTGTTGATCTGGTTCCACTCCCACACCATGATGTCGGGCGAGGCCCAGCGGACACCGTACGCGCCCTCGTTCATCTCGCCGCCGTGATGGGTGACGAAGTAGGGAATCTGCGTGCCGGGCAGGTTGTCGGCGACCGGCACGCCGGGCCGTCCCTGCCAGTCGATGTAGGCCGTATAGCTGCCCAACTGGAACGGCAGCGGGATGTCGTAGAAGTCGAAGCCGATGTCGTAGGTCACGTAGCGCATGGCGGCGCGATCGATGGTGTCGGTCACCTGCAGCGACGGGATGCCGTCGTACAGCGTGAGCACGGTGGTCGGCATCATGGAACCGGCGCGGGTGATGCGCAGCGTGTGCTCGGGCGGCGCTTCCGTGGCGACGATGCTCGCGGCGCCCAGCGCCATCTCGTTCCAGATCGCGAAGGTGGCCTGCGTGTTGGACGCGCGGATCAGGCCGTTGAACGCGTAGGGTCGCGCGGGATCAACCAACTCGCGGCTCGCCAGCTTGTCGTAGAGCGAGGTGATGACGCCGGAGGTGGCGTCGACGGTCACGCGCAGTGCCTCGTTCTCGATGATGGTGGCGGCGGACGGCTGGTCCGGCGGGCGCGGCGCGGCGGGCGGGCCGGCGACGACCTGGTAGATCGCGTATCCCATCCCCGGCACCTCGCGCGCCACGAAGACCACGCTGCCGGTGGACGCGTCGCGCCCGAGCACCGGGTACTCGGCGTGCACCGGGTCGTAGAGTTGCACGGTCGCCCAGTCGGTCAGCGCGATGCGCACCGCGCCGGTGCGCGGCCACGACAGCGTGTTCCACACGATCACCGCCGCGCTGCTGGTCGAGACCTGCGCGGTCAGCGCCGACAGGGCGGTGTCGCGGAGCAGCGTCGCGGCGCTGTCGGCGCCGAGGCCGTAGTTCATCGCGATGGTGCTCTGCTTGCGCGCCTGTCCGGTGGTCATCATGTTCGGCCACGGCGCCCCGCCGCCGCTGTGCTCGTCGAACAGGAGCATCTGCTCGCGCACGAAGCGATCGGTGCTCGCTGGATAGGGCGCGAGGCCGAGGATGGCGGACACGCTGGCCAGCGAGTGTCCCTCGCGCGAACTGTCGTGCGCGCGGCGCGTGGCCAGCAGGCTGTGCGGCGTGTTCAGCGCGCCGCTGTCCCAGAACCCACCCCAGTCGCCGCGATACACCGGGTGCGCGTCGCCGTACGTGTCCTGCAGGTGCTGGAAGAACTGCTCGGGCGTGGCGACGATGATCTTCGGATTGTCGTACGCCGCGTTCCACTGCCGCGCCACCGAGGTCTGCGAGATGCTCGCGTTGCCGTTGTCGCCGGTGGCGGCGAACACCAAGATGGCGTCGTAGGGATAGCCCTCGGCCACCCACTCGGGCAGACGCTTCGCCAGCGAGTCATACGCGGCGGTGGTGTTGTAGAGACCGTAGAAGAACGTCGCCTCGAGGTAGTTGTGCATCGTCGGCCACGTGAGCACGCTGTCGCCCTCGGGCCCGACCCAGTAGAACGGGTAGTCGCGCCGCGGGATCGTGGTGCCGCCGGCAAGGCCGGTGTTGCAGCCGGTGAGCAGGTACTTCACGCCGCTGCGCCGCAGGGTGCTGGGGTAGCCCCAGGTGAAGCCGGGCACATCGTCCTGCACGCAAGTCTGCAGCGGCAGGTTCCACGCGCGGCGCAGCGAATCCGCGTAGGTGAAGAAGCGCGCGTTCTCCTCCGGCGCGACGGCGTCGCTGTGCATGTTGGCATAGCCGGCCATGAGGTTGATCTGCCCGCGGCGCGCGACGTCCACGAGGTGCTGGATCTCGGTCGGAGTGCTGCGGATCATCCACTGCTGCAGCTGCCACAGGCTCTCGACGTTCCAGATATAGTCGGCGTTGGCGTCGGCGAGCGTCAGCGCGGCGTCGATGGTGGTCTTCTGGCCGGCGGCGACCACGTCCTGCGTCGCGGTGAAGCCGATGTCGAGATGGGCTTCCTGGATCAGGTAGATGGTGCGGATCGGCGAGTTGATGCCGGGGGCGGCGAGGGCGGGGGCGGCGGCGAGGGCAAGCGCGGCGCACGCCACGCCGGTGGCCACGACGCGGAGGACAGGGCGGGATGCGGACGTCGGGGACATCGGGGACTCCCATCTGCTAGACTGCGGGGCATGGACTGCCTGTTCTGCAAGATCGTCGCCGACGAGATCCCGGCGACCGTCGTCTACCAGGACGACCGCGTGGTGGCGTTCCGCGACATCCAGCCGCAGGCGCCGACGCACATTCTGATTGTGCCACGCGCGCACGTCGAGGCGGTGGCAAATCTCACCGAGTCCGATGCCGCGCTAGCCGGGCACCTGCTGTTGGTGGCCGGCGCGCTCGCCCGCGCCGAGGGCGTGGCGGACAGCGGCTTCCGCATCGTGAGCAACAGCGGACGCGAGGGCGGCCAGTCGGTGTTTCACCTGCACGTGCATTTGCTGGGCGGGCGCCAGCTCGCCGGCGAGATGGGGTAGCTACGCCGATCCCTGCAGGAACCGTTGCGCCATCGCCACATCCTCTACGCTGCCGATGAACAGCGGCGTGCGCATGTGCAGCGCGGTGGGCTGGAGGTCGAGGATGCGCGTCGTGCCATCGGTGGCGGCGCCGCCGGCCTGCTCGGCGAGGAACGCCATCGGCGCGGCCTCGTACAGGTAGCGCAACTTGCCCTGCGGGTTCCTGCGATCGCCCGGATACAGGAAGATGCCGCCCTTGATCAGCGTGCGATGGAAGTCCGCCACCATCGTGCCGACGTACCGGTGCGAGTACGGCCGCCCGGTAAGCGTGTCGTCCTGCTTGCACCAGTCGATGTAGCGCCGCACGCCCTCGTCCCACCCCAGTGCGTTGCCCTCGTTGACCGCGTAGATGCGCCCCTTGACCGGCATGCGCACGTTGTCGTTGGTCATCAGGAATTCGCCGAGCGTGGGGTCGTACACGAACTCGTGCACGCCGTGGCCGGTGGAGTACACCAGCACCGTCGAGGAGCCATACATGATATACCCCGCGCTGACTTGGTTGCGCCCGGGCTGCAGGCAGTCTTCCTCGGTCGGCGGGCCGTCGTCCATCACCCGCGGCAGGATCGAGAAGATGGTGCCGATCGACAGGCCGATGTCGATGTTCGAGCTGCCATCGAGCGGGTCGAAGTTGACGACGTACTTGCCCATCGGAAAGTTGTCGGGCACCGGCAGGATGCCCTCGCTCTCCTCGCTGGCCACCGCGCAGAGCTGCCCGGTGTGATCGAGCATTTCCCACATCGTCTGGTGGGCGAAGACATCGAGCTTCTGCTGGATGTCGCCGGTGGCGTTGGTCGAGGCGAAGGAGCCGCGGATGTCCACGATGCCCGCGCGCTGCACCTGGCGATGAATCAGCTTGGCTGCCAGCCCGATCTGCGTGAGCAGCGCGGAGAACTCGCCGGTGGCGCTGGGGTGCATGCGTTCCATGTCGAGGATGTGCCGCGACAGCGTGACCAGCTTGCCGCGCGGCGCCTCCCCTGACGCGTGCGACATCGGCTCAGCGGCCACTGGCGTGCGCGGCGTCGCGGGTCACCAGCCGGTTCACCAGGTCGCGCGTGCCGCTCACCTGCAGCTTGTCGAAGAAGAAGCGGAACTTTGCCTCGAGGTCGGCGTGCAGCGCGTCGCGCGTGGCGGCTGGCAGGTCCCACAGCGTGCGCTTGAACGGGCCGGCGGCCTTCTTGCGCGTCTTGTAGTGAAACTGTTCGTCGGTCTCGCCGTCCTTGCGCTCGGCGGCGCACTCGCGATCCAGCCAGGCGTAGATGTCGGCCTTGAGCGCGGCGGGAAACGCGGGATGGTCGTACATCTGGTTCTGGAAGCCGGTGGCGAGATGGATCTCGCCGGTCTCCATCGCCGGGAAGGTGTGGAACAGGTCGTCGGGCAAGGTGGAGGCGCCGTGTTGCACCGCGCCACACATGCCGAACTCCTGGCGCGCGATCACGCTCAACTCGCGCAGCACCTCGAAATCGAGCTTCACCGCAGCGACGCTGCCATCGGCGGTGGGAATGCCGCCGTGGCTGGTGCCGGTCTGCACGCTCACCTTGCTCAGGCCCAGCGTGCCGGGCGCCAGGGCGCCGAGCGCGTCTTCGAACTCCGCCATGAAGGCGCGCAGTTCCTCGGGCGTCGAGTTCTTGTGTCCCACCTCGCCGATCTCGCCGCCGATGGAGATCGGCATCCCCGCCGGCTCCAGCGCGCGCACGTGCTGGGTGAGACGGGCGCAGAGCTGGCCGTTGATCCGCTGCTGCTCGCGCACCGTCGGGAAATTCAGGTCGACAAGGGTCGACGAATCGATGTCGATGTTGCCGTAGCCGGCGGCGATCGCCTCGGCGATCAGCGTGCGCAGGGCGGCCTCTTCCTTGGCGGGGTCGGCGGCGAAGCGCGCGGCGTTGGCCTGGTAGTGGTCGCCCTGGATGAACACCGGCCCGTCCCATCCCTCGGCGATCGCGGCGGCGAGGACGCTGGCCGAGAACTCGCTGCAGGTCTGCGCGGTGTAGCCCATCTCGCTGCGCGCCAGTTCGAAGACGAAGGCGCCGGTCTTCGAGGCGTCGGCCGCGCGGAACATCGCGCGGGCGAAGTCGAAGGTCATGAAGCGGACGTTGACAGCGGGGACCGTGAATCCGTGCACCTCGCCCCGTCCGCGCGCCGCGTACAGCGGCTGGATCGACGCCGACCAGGCGCCGCTGGCGCGGGCCAGCGCGCGGATCAGGTCCTGGGTGCGCGTGCGGAGCGCGGAATCGGCGGCGAAGACGGCCGTGCGGGCCACCCGCGGCATCGCGGCGCGCAGGGCGGCGCCATCACGCACGGTGAGGTGGGCGCCATCGACGGCGACGGCCTGGGAGAGCGCCGCGTAGAGCTCGGGCTCCGAAGTGAAGGGCATGGCGAACTCCTTCGTCGAGGATGAGGCGGCAGAGAGCGCGGCGGTTCCGCGGGCGCGGGCCGCCGGGCGGCCGCACGAAAGCCCAGGCTCGGACCGCTGGGATCGGCAGCCTATCCCGGCTGGAGCGAATGGGTCAAGGAACCACCGGCCCCTCGCGCGGAACCGCGCATCCGGCGGCGGGGACGACGTCGGTCAGGCGCGCCCGGCGAGGCGGGCGCGATACACGCAGACGAACAACGCGGCGGCCGCGAGGTGGAACCCCAGCGCCCCGTATCCCAGCAATGCGCGGGCGCCGTTCGCGCTCACCGACCCGCCCACCGCGAACGCGACCACCCAGCTCCCCACGAACGCGTAGACCGTGAACACCCCCGCCAGCGCGACCAGCGGCACGGCGGTCCAGCCGGGGGCGGTCCGCCACAGGCCGGCGGCCCGGCGCAGCGCCGCCGGGAGCGAGCAGCGCTCGAGCACCAGGATCACCGGCACCCAGGCCAACGTGGCGCGCGCGCCGAGCGCCAACACGATCGCGAAGCGCGCCGCGCGCAGCACCGCGGGCGCGTGCGCCTGGGGATGCGCGAGGATGCGCGACTGCACCACCAGCACCGCCGTGAACAGGCCGGCCAGCAGCAGCTCCCACAGGAGCAGTCCAGGCAAGGCGGGGGCGGCGCGCCATGTGGCCCGCGAGAGCGTCATGCGCACCGGGCTGTTCCAGATCGTCAGGGCCTGGGCGGTGAACAGGGTTTGCGCAAAGGCGATCGCCGGCACGGTCAGCAGCAGCACCCGCGGCCCGACGGCGGCAGGACCGAGCAGCCACCCGGCTGTGGTGCCGACCGTGAAGGTGAGCAGCGCGGCGCACCACAGGAAAGTCAGGCTGCGCGGATCGGCGAAGAAGCCGGCGAAGGGTTCGCTCAGTTCGTCGACCTCGAGGCGGGCGCGCCACAGGATCGCCCCCTGCACCAGCAGGATGAGCGCCAACCCGCCGACCGCCGGGACAGCCTGCAGGTGTCCCAGCACGTAAGGCAGCACCGCCTTGAGCCCGGGCATAGCCGGCGCGAGGCGCGCGCCGTGCGCCAGCCCGTGGGCGCCGCCGCCGGCGAGCGCGAGGCGCAGCTGCAAGAGCGTGTACGCGAGCGCCGGCAACAGCCACAGGCTGCGGTGCGACAGGAGCGCATGGCCGGCTTGGCGTAGCAGGTGGCGCAGCGAGATGGCCCCGGTGACCGGCTCGCCGAGCGGGACGGAGCGGGCGGTCATCGCGCTCCGGGTGCCGTCATTGGGTCGGGTGAGGTCCAGGCGCGCGCGGGGAGCGTGCCGAAGTAGGCGAGGTCGCGCAGCTCGATGTGCTGGGGTCCGCCCTCGCCGTTGCGGCGCATCGGTGAGAGCAGCAGTGGCCCGACCTGTGTCCAGCCGTCCCACCACCACGTGCCGGCATCGTGATCGTCGCCCTCGAGCACGTAGTGCCACTTCTCCATCAGGTGCGTGGAGGCATTGATGTACGCCCAATAGGTATCGCCCGGGGTCAGCCCCACATGGTCGAAGGTGACGCGGACGCGGTGATACCGCACGCCCACCTCCAGCGTGTCGCCGTCGTCGTGCAGCACGACGCCGGGGTCGCGCAGCTTGTACGGCATGAACAGCCAGTAGGTGTCGTTGGTCCACAGGGCGAAGCCGCGGTCGGCCCACTTGGTGGAGTCGGCGCCGGCCTGCCGGACGCCGTCGACCCAGGACTGCGCCTGCTTGGCCGCAAGGTCGGCGAGGATGCAGTAGCGCGCGCCGGCGCGGGTGACGCCCTCGATGCGATCGCGGCTGGTGCGCTTGTCCCAATAGTGGGTGCGCGAGGAGACCACGGTATCGCCGCGCACGGCGGTGAAGGCGAAGCGGATGGTGCCGAGCGTGTCCCAGGCCTTCTGCCCGCCCATCGCCGCGAGCATGTCGGCGGCGTGGCGCACGGCGGTGGGGTCGGAGCTGGCGGGGGCCGCGGCGGCGGCGGGCGAACCCGCGGCCAGCGACAGCGCGACAGCCAGCACCCCGGCCACGCCGAGCCCTCGGCCCCCGGCGCATCGAATCAGGTGTGCGAACACGTATGGACTCTCCTGACATGCGGGCGGCGTGGGGGGAACGGGGGCGTACTCAAGCGACGAACGGACCATACGGAGCGGCCCGGGAGGCGTCAAGCTCGCCGGGACCACCCGCGGCGCCGCGCGTTTCGCGGCCGCGACGGCTCTGCTATCATCCGCCGCGCGAGTGTCTCGACCCCGGCCGGTGAGTGAAGGAGATCAGCATGCAGGGAATTCTGTCCGCGGAGAACATGGAATGGCGGGATCGTGCCCGCGAGGTCGCCGAGAAGTACGTCCGCCCGGTGGCCGCCAAGTACGACCGGCTGCAGGAATATCCGTGGGAGATCAAGGACGCGATCCAGGCCGCGGGCCTCTTCGGCGTGTGGATCCCGAAGGAGTACGGCGGCCACGGCGGCGGCGTGCTGAACCTGTGCATCGTGGTCGAGGAACTCGCCCGCGCCTGCGGCGGGGTGGGCGTGCTGTTCGCGGTGAACGCGCTCGGTTCCTTCCCGATCATGGTCGGCGGCACCGAGGAGCAGAAGAAGCACTGGCTGCCCAAGATCGCCTCGGGCGAAAAGCTCATTGCCTTCTGTCTCTCCGAGAAGTACGCCGGGTCCGATGCGCAGGCGCTGCGCACGCCGGCGGTCGCCGAGGGCGACGACTGGATCATCAACGGCGAGAAGAAGTGGACCACCAACGGCGGCGCAGCGGATCTCTACACCGTGTTCTGCGTCACCGACACCAACTCGAAGTCGCGCCGCATCTCGGCGTTCCTGGTGGAGAAGGGCACGCCCGGCTTCACCATCGGCAAGGTCGAGGACAAGATGGGCATCCGCTGCGTGCCGGTGGTCGAGACCGTGTTCGACAACATGCGCGTGCACAAGTCGCAGCTGCTCGGCGGCGAGCCGGGCATGGGATTCAAGCATGCGATGGGCACGCTGGACCTCGCGCGGCCGGGCGTCGCCTCGCAGGCCGTCGGGCTCGCGCAGGGCGCTCTCGAATACGCGCAGGTGTACGCGTCGCGGCGCCGGCAGTTCGGCGCGCCGATCTCCTCGTTCCAGATGGTGCAGAAGCTGCTCGCCGACATGGCCACCCGCACGGAGGCCGCGCGCCAGCTGGTGTACGCCACCGCGAAGGCGCTCGACGCCGGCGCCCAGGGCACCAACAAGATGGCCGCGATGTGCAAGCTGTTCGCCACCGACACCGCGATGGAGGTGACGACAAACGCGGTGCAGATCTTCGGCGGCTACGGCTACATGCGCGACTACCCCATCGAGAAGTACATGCGCGACGCCAAGATCACCCAGATCTACGAGGGCACCAACCAGGTGCAGTCGCTGGTGGTCGCCCGCTCGCTGATCCGCGAGGCCGGGCAGCTGGCGACGATGCTCGACAAGTACATCCCGGTCGAGGACCAGCTCGGCGTCACCGCCGAAGACCTGGTGGGCTCCAAGTCCTGATCGTTGCCGTGACGGGGCGGCCCGGTGGATCTCGTGCCGGCGCCGCCCGTCGTGCCACACTGCCGCATGCCTGAGCCCGCCCCTTCCGCGCCCGCCGCCGGCCCGCGCCTGTCCCCGCAGCATCGCTCCTGGTTTCCCGACCTCATGCTGGCGCTCGCCACCGCCATCTGGGGCGCGAGCTTCGCGGTCATCAAGACCGGCGTCGCCGAAATCGACCCGCTGGTGTTTCTCGCGCTGCGCTTCGGCGGCGGCGCGCTGGTGTACATGGTGTTCTTCCACCGGCGCGCCTGGCCCACGCGCACCGAGATCGTCTGGGGCCTCTACCTGGGCGCGCTGCTGTGGTCGGGCAATATCCTGCAGACAGTCGGCCTCACCGAGATCTCGCCGGCGCGCTCCGCCTTCCTCACCTCGCTCAACGTCCTGGGTGTCCCGTTCCTGCTGATGATCTTCTGGAAGCAGCGGGTGAGCCTCGGCGTGTGGATGTCGGTGTTGCTCGCGTGCGCTGGGCTGGTCGTCCTCTACTGGACGCATGCGGGGATGAGCATGCAGCGCGGCGACCTGCTCACGCTGGGCTGCGCGGCGATCTTCTCGGGTCACATCCTGGTGATGTCCTCGGCCGGCAAGCGCGGCCGGCCGCTCCCGCTGTGCGGCGTGCAATTGGTGAGCGCGGGGATCGCGATGTGCGCGCTGCTGCCGGTGGGCCTGCACGGGACGCCGTTCCGCGAGGTGCTGCTGCAGGTGAGTCCGGCGACCTGGTGGGGCCTCGGGTGGCTGGCGACGTTCGGCACCGTGCTCCCCTTCGCCCTGCAGGCGACGTATCAGCCGCGCACCACGCCGACGCGCGCGGCGGTGATGTTCACGCTGGAACCGGTGTTCGCCACCGCATTCGCGGCGATCCTGATCGGGACGACGCTGTCGCCGCGCGACGCGGTGGGATGCGGGTTGTTGCTGCTGGCGGTGGCGGTGGCGGAGTTCAAGCGCTAGCGGGCGACCGTGCTCAGCGGAGTTTCACCGTGCGTTGCCAGCGCGTCGCGCCGTCGCGGTGGGCGCGAATCAGGTACACGCCGGCCGGCGCCACCCGGCCATCCTCGACGCGGCCGTCCCAGCGCAGCGTGCGGCCGCCGGGCGCGAGGCGATCGCGGCACAGCACGCGGACCAACCGCCCGCGCACGTCGTGCACGGTGACCTCGATCGACGTGGCCTGCGCCACGGTGACGGTGACGTCGACGAACGCACTCCACGGCGTCGGGCGCGGCGGCGAGAGTGCCAGCGCGTCGAGCGCGAGCGCCTGCACGCTGGTCGCCCCGGTCTGCTGGAACAGCAGCGTGAGATCCGGATCGAGCACCACGCTCGTCGGCCAGCCGCGCACCGGGAAATAGTACGACGCGGTGAGCCCGGACATCGTCTGCGTCACCGTGGTGTCGCCCTCCGCGGTCGTCACGCGCACACTCAGCGGCAGGCGGAAGATCGGCGCGTTCACCTGCGCCTGCGTCACCCCGACGTTCACCCAGATCGTCCCGTCCGCGTGCACGGAGGCGAGCGCCGCCGCCTGCAACACCGGATAGCCGGCCTGGTAGATCCACTGGTCGAAGAACCACTGGAGCGATTGCCCATCCACCTCCTCGCACACGTGCTGGAAATCGGGCGTGCTCACGGTGCCGTAGGCGTGGCGCTGCACGTAGACCTGCAGGATCTGCGCGAAGGCCGCGTCGCCCACCATCGAGCGCAGCATGTGCAGCACCCACGCACCCTTGTAGTAGACCGTCAGCCCGAACAGGTAGTCGTGCCCGTTGAGCGAGCGCGGCGGATCGTACACCGCATAGCGCGCGGTGCCGTCGTCGCTGAAGTAGTAGGCGCGCGCCTGGCGCAAGCCCGCCTCGAAGGCCGAGTCGCCGTGGGCGTACTGGCGATAGAGCAGGTCGCCGTAGGTGGCGAAGCCTTCGTTCAGCCAGATGTCGGCCCACTGCGCCGGCGTCAGCAGGTCGCCGAACCATTGGTGCACGAGTTCGTGCGCGATGCCGGCCTCGCGCGCGCGGGTGCCGGTGACCCACGAGCGGTTGATGGTGGTCATCGACTGGTGCTCCATCCCGCCGGCGCCGAAGGGCTCGACCGCCACCATGCCGTACTTGTCGAACGGGTACGGGCCGAACGCGCCCTGGTAGTACGTCATCATGTCGGGCACGGTGGCGAAGTCGTATTGCGCCTTGGCGAGATCCTCGGGGAACACCGCGTAGGTGAGCGGGATCGCGGTGGAGCTATCCGTGGAGGCGGCGCTGTCCTCCCACACGGCGTAGTCGCCGAAGGTGACGGCGACGAGGTAGGTTGCGATGGGATGCGATTCGCGCCATGTCCACGTGGTGGTGCCCGCCAGCGGGTCCGGCACCGACGAGACCTGCACGCCGGTGGAGAACAGCGGCCACGCCGACGGCGCGGTGACGCGCACGAGAACCGAGTCCGCCTTGTCGCCGGGATCGTCGTGACAGGGAAACCAGTGCCGCGCGTCGCTGGGCTCGACGAAGGTGTACGAATTGCGCGCGTAGCTGAAATAGCCGCCGGTCGCGATGCCGGCGTACGTGACGGAGAGCGTGAACGGCGCGCCCGCCGCGCGCGGTGCGGGCAGGGCGATGCGCACCAGCGAGTCGGTCTGCGCGAACTGCAGCGGCGCGGCGTCCTCGGTCACCGCGGTGACGGTGAGCCCGACGAGGTCGAGGCAGATGCTGTCGCTGGACGCGGTCAGGGTGCCGGTGATGGTCACGGCGCCGGAGAGCGTGGCGACGCCACCGCCGGGCAGCGTAAGGTCGAGGGCGTAGTGGCGCACGTCGATGCCGGAGGCCTGCGAGCGCGCGACCACGCCGCGGCCGCCGTCGGGCGCCAACGCCTGCGTCAGCGGGAACGACGCGACCGGCGGGGCGCCGGCGGCTGTCCCCGGGAGCGTGAGCGCCAGCGCCAGCGCGCACATGCCCGCGGCGCACCGGGCGCCGCCCACTCGCCCCCATCGTCGAGCCGTCACGTGTCCCATCCCGCGAGCGTGCGGCGCGCGTGCGCCGCCGTCAAGCGATGGACAGCTGACGGCCCACGACAGGCTGTCGTACCATGCTCGCGCCATGGCCATCCGAACGACCTCCCCCCCTCGCGGCACAGTCCCCGAGACCTGGACCACCCTGCAGGCCGCGATCCCCGCGTGCCGCACCTGTCCCCGCTTGGTCGCACATCGCGAGGAGATGGCCCGGGTCAAACGGCGCGCGTACCGCGACCTCGAGTACTGGGGCCGGCCCGTGCCCGCGTTCGGCGAGGCCGACGCCCGCATCCTGCTCTACGGTCTCGCCCCGGGCGCGCACGGCTCCAATCGCACCGGGCGGATGTTCACCGGGGATGCCTCGGGCGACTTCCTCTTCCCCGCCCTCCACCGCGCCGGGCTCTCCTCGAGCGCCATCGCCCGCGATCGCGACGATGGCGTCACGCTGCGCGATCTCACCATCATCTCGGCGGTCCGCTGCGCGCCGCCCGGGAACAAGCCGACGCCCGAGGAGCAGGCGACGTGCGAGGCGCGATTCGCAGCGCGCGAGATCGCCGCGATGCCGCGCCTGCGCGTGGTGCTCGCCCTCGGCGGCATCGCCTTCGCGTCGTACCTCCGATTATGGCGCGCCGCGGGACATCCGCTCCCACGGCCCCTGCCCCGTTTCGGCCACGGGGTCGTCTGCGCGTTACCGCCGGGCCCGACGCTGGTCGGGATCTACCACCCCAGCCGCCAGAACACCCAGACCGGCCGGCTGACCGCCGCGATGTTCGACGCGGTCCTGCACACCGCCTGCGAACTGGCCGGCGTGGAGGCCGCGCCCTGAAC
>JBKJUD010000302.1:0-2955 GCA_046590735.1 Candidatus Eiseniibacteriota bacterium
CTCCCCCGAGTTCGCCGCCCCCTTCTACGCCTACGACGTGGGCGGCGCGCCCGCCGACATCGCCGGCGCCGACATCAATGGCGACGGCAGGCCCGACGTGGCCACGGCCGACTACACCGGGCCGACAGCGACAGTGTTCCGCAACGTCTTCGGCACCGCGGCCGCCGCGCGCGACCGTGCCGCGCCCCCGGCCCTCGCACCGGGACTCGCGGTCCTGCCGGCCGACGCTCCGCCTCCGGGCGCAACGCCGGAGCCTCCGGTCGCTGCGACCAGCGTGACATTCTCCCCCGAGTTCGCCGCCCCCTTCTACTCGTACGACGTGGGCGGCGCGCCCGCCGACATCGCCGGCGCCGACATCAACGGCGACGGCCGCCTCGACCTCGTCACCGCGCTGACCGACGGCCCGTACGCGAACCAGGCCTGCGTGCGCCTCGGCCTCGCGCCCGGCGTCTACGGGGGCGCGGCCTACTTCCCGGTGGCTGCCGGTCCCGCTGCGGTGGCCGCGGCCGACCTCAACGGCGACGGTCGCGCCGATGCGGTCATCGCCTGCGGCGGGTCGGTGACCACACTCTACGGCCACAGCGATGGCTCGCTCGGCGAGCGCCGCGATGACACGTGCGGCGCCACGCCACTCAGCGTCGAACTCGCCGACCTCAATGCCGACGGGCGACTCGATCTCGTTGCAAGCGCCAAGGGCGGACAGTGCGCGTCGGTGCTGCTCGGTCAGCCCGGCGGCGGGTGGGGACCCGCCACTTCGTACTTCGCCGCCGCCGATCCGCAGGGTGCGCACTCGGGCGACGTGGACGGCGATGGCGTCCCCGACCTCGTCCTCACCACCGAGAAGCTCTCGCTGGTGACGACCTACTTCGGCCGCGGCGACGGCACGTTCTGGCGTCGTGTCGACACGGCCGCACCGCTCCCGGCGCCGCACGCCTTCGTGCTGCGCGATTTCGGCGGGGACGGCGTGCCCGACGTCGCGGCCTGGTGCGGCTCACCCGCGACGCTGGCGATCACGCACGGCGACAGCTCCGGCGCCTTCGCCCTCACGCAGCAATTCACGAGCGCCGTCTGGCTGCCCAACTCGATCGCGGCCGGCGACCTCGACGGCGACGGGCAGATCGACCTCGCGCTCGGCCTGGGCGACGGCGGCCACGCGCGCACGCTGCGGAACAGCGGCGGCGTGTTCCAGGTCGCCGGGCCCGACGTCCCCGCGGGCAACATCCCCCTGGGCCTCGCGCTCGCCGACGCCGACGGCGACGGCGACCTGGACATCCTTGCCGCCAACTCCTACAGCCACTCGCTCGCCGTGCTCGCCAACGCCGGCGCCGGCGCGTTCGGCCCGACGCCGCTGCTCGCGGGCCCGGGCGCGCAGCGGGCGATGGCGGTCGGCGACTGCACCGGCGACGGGCGCGCCGACATCGCGACCTCCACCCGCGACGGCACGATCACCGTCTACCTCGGCCAGGCCGACGGATCGTTTGCGGCGGGTCCGCCGGCCGATCCGATCCCTTCGTGCACGGCGCTCGCGCTCGCCGACGTCAATCGCGACGGCAAGCTCGATCTGCTGGCGACGCAACCCGGTGACATATCGTCGAGCCTGCTCAACGTGCTGCTCGGGGCCGGGGATGGCACCTTCGCCTATCTCGCCAGTTACTCGGTGTTCGGCAGCACCGCGGGACAGATCGCCACCGGCGACATGAACGAGGACGGCAATCCCGACATCCTGGTCGTCGCTGCAAAACTCACCGCCTACTACGGATCGGGCGATGGCAGATTTCCTGTGCACCGGGATATCTCGGGGTTGTTCTTCACCGGCAGCGCGGGCCTGACCGTCACCGACGTCACCAACGATCACCATCTCGATGTCCTCGTGCACGGCACGCGCAGCTTCTCCGTCTACCCGGGCAAGGGCAACGGGACGCTGCTGCCGTACACCATTTACTCCGGTGCGTCGGGGACGGCGGGGTTCGCGGTCGGGTCGGTCAACGGGGATGCATATCCCGATGTCGTGCTCGCCTCCAGTGGCGACACGATGCAAACATTCCTCGGGCAGGTGAACGGCACATTCGTCGCGCCGGTCTCGTCGGTCACGCTGCCCTTCACGAGCGACGTCGCGCTCGGCGATGTCGATGGCGACGGGTTCGCCGACGCGGTGAGCGCGAATGCCGGGACGAATGCCATCGTGGTCACGCACGGTGCGGGGGACGGGAGCTTCGCGCGGCCCTTCGCGTACGGCATCGGCGCATCGCCGATTCGCCTGTGGCTCCGCGACATCCGCGGCGTCGGGCGCCTGGATGCGATTGTCGAGTCCGATGTCGACCCCGGGCCCTCGGTGCTGCTGAACACCGGCACCGGCGCGATCGTTGGTGTGCCGAAGCCGGGAGATCCGCCGCCCGCCGCCTTGGCGCTCGACGTGCTGCGCACGGGAGGCGCCCTCGCGTTCCGCGTGTCGCTGCCGGGCGCTGCGCCCCGGCTGCGCGTGGCGATGCTCGATGTGCGCGGACGCCAGGTGCGTCTCCTGCTCGATGGCCCGACCGCGGTCGGCAGCACGACGCTGACCTGGAACGGCCGCGACGGCGCCGGACATCCCGTGACCGCCGGCGTCTATTGGGTGCGAGCCGAAAGCGGCGGAGCCACACGCGTGCGGAAGGTGGTGTGGGTGCCGTAGAGTGTTCGTCGGCGCGGATTATCCCTCCAAGCCGCTGGCGCACGCGATCCGATTCGCAAGCCAAGAAGAGCGCCGACTTGTCGCGTTGCTTGCGAGCGCTTCGCACCAACAGAGCGCTCAAGTGGATTCTCAGCCTGCCCGCGGGGAGTAGACGCACCCGGCTCGCCTCACTGCGGGCGCCGCGCCGCCGTAGTCGCCGTCCGAAACTCTTCGAACTTCCCGAGCATCCCTTCCGCCTCGCTCCACGCGCGCAACCGCGCCATCAGCACGCGTCGCCGCACCGCGAT
>JBKJUD010000419.1:0-3276 GCA_046590735.1 Candidatus Eiseniibacteriota bacterium
TGAAGAACGCCGTCGTCGAGCGCGCCATCGCCCGCGTCGTCGTCATCGTGCCGCTGGGTCTCGCGCAGAGCGGTGGCGACATCGACGCCGCTGATCGCCGCCGACTCGGCGAAGATCGCCAGCCGGTCGACGGCGTTCTTCAGCTCGCGGATGTTGCCCGGCCAGCCATGACGGCGCAGCGCCAGCAGCGCGTCGTCGTCGAGCGCGAGATCGGCCCGGCCGTAGTCGGCGGCGGCCCGCGCGAGGAAGTACGTGGCCAGCGCGGTGATGTCCTCGCGCCGCTCGCGCAGCGGCGGCAGGTGGATGCGCACCACGTTGAGCCGATAGTACAGGTCCTCGCGGAAGCGTCCCTCGCGCACCTCGGTTTCCAGCGCCTTGTTGGTCGCCGCGACGATGCGCGCGTCCACGTCAATGTGCCGCGTGCCGCCGACGCGCTGCAGCCGTCCGGTCTCGATGGTCCGCAGCAGCGTCGCCTGCGCGGCCAGGCTCATGTCGCCGACTTCATCGAGAAACAATGTCCCGCCGTGCGCCATCTCCAGACGTCCCGCCTTGGCACCCACCGCACCGGTGAACGCGCCCTTCTCATGCCCGAACAATTCGCTCTCGACCAACTCACGCGGGATCGCCGCGCAGTTGACCTCGACGAACGGGCCGCCGCGTCGCGGCGAGCCGTCGTGCACCGCGCGCGCGATGAGTTCCTTGCCGGTGCCGCTCTCGCCGGTGATGAGCACGCGCGCCGCGGTCGGTGCCACGCGCGCGACCGCGGCGCGAATCTGCGCGAGTGCGGCGCTGTCGCCGATCATCCGCACGGCGTCCTCTGCAGGCGCGGCGGTGGCACGCGTGGCGCGCGGCGTCTCGTCCGTCGATGCGCGCGCAAATCCTCGCGCGGCTTCCTCGCGCCGGCCCTGCTCGATGGCGTCGCGCAACAGCGCCACCAGGTCGTCGGGTTCGCCGATGGGCTTCTGCAAGAAGGCGCTGACGTGCAGTTGCCCCGCCTCGAACGCGCGCTCGATGGTGCCCGCGCCGGTCAGCACGACCACCGGGACCTGCGGCGAGACGCGCCCGGCGCCCTCACGCAGCCGGCGGATCAAGCCGATGCCATCCATGCGCGGTAAGCCGATGTCGACGAGCGCTACGTCCGCCGCGTGTTCGGCGGCGAGGGTCAGCGCCGCCTCGGCGCTGTCGGCCTCCAGCACCTCGAAGCCTTCCTCGCGCAGGTACGCCGCGATCTCGCCGCGCGCCAGCGCGCTGTCCTCGACGTACAGCACGCGTCCGATGCCGGTCGATCCTGTCACCCGTCGATTCCTCCCTGGTCGCCCTGCGACGGCGGGCCCTCGACCGGCAGCGTCAGCACGAAGCGCGCGCCGCCGCCGGGCCGGTTCTCGGCGATCAGCCGGCCGCCGTGCCGGGCCGCGATGTCGGCGGTGATGGCCAGGCCGAGCCCGGTGCCGCGCGGCGACTTGTAGCTGGTGTACGGCTGGAAGATGCTCGCGAGGCGCTCGGGTGGAATCCCCGGCCCGTCGTCACGCACCTCGATCTCCACGCTGGTCCCACGCGTGCTGTCGCGGTGGCGTGCGGTGAGGATCTCGACCTGCCCGCCGGGACCTGAGGCCTCCAGCCCGTTCTTCACGAGATTGGTCAGCGCGCGGGTGAGCAGGCCGCGATCGGCTTCCACGACGCCGGCATCGGGAGCGAGCGACGCGCGCACGTCGCCGGTGGCGGCGTACATCTCGGCGACCAGTGCCGCCACGTCGTTGATCGCGCAGGGCGCCACGGACGTCGATTCGGTCGACGCGAACGCCGCAAAGCGCCGCGTCAGTTCCTGCAAGCTGTCGACCGCTTGCGTGATGCTCTCGACGCTGCGCGCCACTGCCGGGTCCGATTCGCCGCGCGCTTCCAGCATACGCGTCAGCCGGCGCGTCGCGAACGGCAGCGGCAACACCGCATTCCCGATCTCGTGCGCCGCCACCTCCGCCGCGTCACGCGCGGCGGCCAGACGATCGGCGCGCGAGACCGCCTCGCGTTGCACCTCGAGTTCCGCCGCCATCGCGTTGAGCGATTCGCCCAGCCGCGCCAGTTCCACCGCGCCGGCCGGCGTCACACGCACATCGGGTTCGCCCGAGGCGATGCGCTGCATCGCGCCGGCCATCTCGCCGACCGGCCGCGCCACCACCCGCGCCAGCCAGAACGACGCCGCCAGCACCAGCGCGAGCACCGCCAGCACCACCGCGCCGGTGGTCACCAGGATCGCGCGGCGCGAGGCCTGATGGTAGAGCGAGAGCCAGCGATAGTAGGAGGTGGCCTGCGCGATGTCCTGCACGCGCGGGAACGTGCCGGTCGCCAGCACCACGCCCACCACCAGCACCGCGGCAGGGGGCGTCGCCGCCGGATCGCCCAGCCGGCGCACCGCGGCCACCGCGCCGGTGCCGTGGGTGACCATGCCGTCGCCGTGCAACGCCTGGTAGATCTCCTCTTCGCTGAGCACCGGGACCTCGGTGAGTTGCGCGCGGCGCGCGCGCGCGCTGACCACGCGCGCCACCGGCGCCAGGCGCCCGCCCGTGCCCGGCCCGTACACGAGCGCGAAGTCGACCGGCGTCGACCGTGCCCACTCCTCCAGCGTCGCCTGCGCGCCCGCCGCCGTGCCGCGCAACGCCGGCGCGCCTGCGAGGTCGTCGGCATCGCGCGCGGCTTCCTCGCCCCAGCGAGCCAGCAGCGCCTTGCTCACCTCCAATGCGGAGTCGAGTGCGCGCTGGACACCGGGCGCGTTCAACAGATCGAGCGTCTGCGAGAGTTGGCGCGTGGCGAGAATGCCCACCAGCGCCAGCGAGGGCACCGAGAGCAGGACGAACAGCAGGGTGAGGGTGGTGCGGAAACTCAGGGTCGGACGCAATCGCCGCCAGCGCACGGGCGCGATCACGGGGCTGCCGTGCCTCAGGCCGAGGCGCGGGCCGCGGGCATCACCGGGGCGGCTGCCTGGCCGCCGAGTTGCCCGCATGCCGCGAGGATGTCCCGTCCGCGGCTGCGGCGAATCGTCACCGCCGGCGCGAGTTCGGCGACGCGGGCCTGGAACTCCTCCGCGGCGCGCTGCGTCGGCCGGCGGAATTCCGGCCCGGCCGATTCGTTGTAGAGCAGCAGATTGACCTTCGCGGGAATGCTGCGCGCGATGCCGCCGAGGCGGCGCGCGTCGTCGGGCGTGTCGTTGACGCCGGCGAGCAACACGTATTCCAGCGTGGGCCGGCGCGAGACCGCGTTCGCGTAGTCGCGCACCGCCGGCAC